>DOJA01000188.1:306-6092 GCA_003511945.1 Phycisphaerales bacterium
GACTTCCAGCCCAACTACGACGACCGCCTCGTCGAGCCCATGGTGCTCCCGGGGAAGTTCCCCCACCTGCTGATCAACGGCGGGGTCGGGATCGCGGTCGGCATGGCCACCAGTCTCCTCCCCCACAACGCGGGCGAGATGTTCGACGCCATCGTCGCGGTGATCGACGACCCCGACATCGCCCTCGCCGACCTCCTCAAGGTCGTCCCCGGCCCCGACTTCCCCGCCGGCGGGATCATCTGCGGCAAGCGCGGCATCGTCGACGGCTACGCCACCGGACGCGGGCGCCTCACCGTCCGCGGGCGCGTCCACACGGAAGAGATGAAGAACGGACGCGAGCAGCTGGTCATCGACGAGATCCCCTTCCAGCTCGTGCAGAACACCCTGATGGAGCGGATCGTCGACGCGGTGAAGGAGGAGCGGATCAAGGACATCTCCGATGTCCGCAACGAGTCGGGGCGCGGGGCGCAGACGCGGATCGTGTGCGAGCTGAAGCGCGGGGCCGATCCGGCGGTGGTCGAGAACCAGCTGTACCAGTTCACGCCCCTGCAGAGCACGCTGAGCATCATGAACATCGCGCTGGTGAACCGCCAGCCGCGGACGCTCCCGCTGAAGGAGATGATCCGGTGCTACATCGACCACCGCGTCGATGTGATCGAGCGCCGGACCCGCCACCTGCTGCACGAGGCCCGCAAGCGGGCCCATGTCCTGGAGGGGCTGATCTTCGCGGTGTGCGACATCGACGAGGTGATCGCCCTCATCCGCCGCTCGCGCACGCGCGAGGAGGCGATCACCGCCCTCTCCGAGCGGGCCTTCCGCATCGCGCCCGACCACCGCTACGCCCCCCGCATCCCCGCGCGGCTCAAGGAGGCGGCCTCGGGCGCGCCGGGCCTGCGCCTGACGCGGGTGCAGGCGGAGGCGATCGGCGCGATGCGCCTGATCCAGCTCGTGGGGCTGGAGATCGAGCGCCTGGTGGCCGACTACGCGGGCGTGGCCGCCGAGATCGAGGGCTTCGAGGCCATCCTCGCCGACCGCGCGCTCGTGCTGAAGATGGTCAAGGACGACTGCGTCCAGATGCGGGCCCGCTACGCCACCCCGCGCCGCACCGCCATCGAGGAGAGCGACGCGGACATCGACATCGAGGCCCTCATCCGCGAGGAGACCGCCGCCGTCACCATCTCCCACGACGGGCTGATGAAGCGCTCGGCGCTCTCGGTGTACCGCGAGCAGAACCGGGGCGGACGCGGGATCATCGCCTCGGACTCGAAGGAGAACGACTTCATCGAGCACCTGCTGGTGGCCTCGACGCACGACGATGTGCTGGTCTTCACCGACACCGGGCGGGTCTTCCGGATCAAAGTCTACGAGATCCCCGAGATGGCCCGCACCGCCAAGGGGCGCTCGATCCGGAACATCGTCGAACTCCGCGAGGACGAGAAGGGCGTCGCCTTCCTCCCCGTGGAGGACTTCGAGAAGCGCGAGGACTACCTCGTGTTCGCCACCGCCCAGGGGCGCGTCAAGCGCTCCGGGCTGCGGCTCTACCAGAATGTGAACCGGGGAGGGATCATCGCGGTCGCGCTCAACGAGGGCGACACCCTCATCGGCGTCACCACCACCAGCGGGCACGACCACCTGCTGCTGGGAACCGCCAAGGGCATGGCGATCCGCTTCAAGGAGTCGGACGCCCGCCCCATGGGACGCGACGCCGCCGGGGTGAAGGGGATCGAACTCGCGGGCGACGACCGCGTGGTCGGGCTCGTCCGCGTCGAGATGCGCGACGAGGACGACGCGTCCTCCTCCGTCCACCCCGAGGTCGACCTGCTGACGGTCACGCAGAACGGCTTCGGGAAGCGGACCGCGCTCCTTGAGTACCTCGTCCAGGGCGAGGGACCGGGCGGCGCCGTCGAGCACCGGACGCAGTCGCGGGGCGGCAAGGGACGCATCGACATCCGCACCACCGAGCGCAACGGCGATGTGGTCGCGGTGAAGGCCGTCCGCCCGGGCGACGGGCTGGTGTGCGTCACCGAGGGCGGGCTGCTCGTGCGCATGCCTGTCGACCAGATCTCCCGCATCGGGCGGAACACCCAGGGCGTGCGCGTCGTGAATGTGCGCGAGGGCGACCGCGTCGTCGCAACCGCCGTCGTCCCGCCCGACGAGAACCCGGCGCCGCCTTGATCGCCGCCCGTGCCCAAGCATCCCGGTTTGCCGCCCCGAGGGCCGAGATCAGGCCCCGATGATTCCCGGCCCGGAAGGCCAAAGACCCTTGCCACGGGTGGAGGCCGCACCGGCGACCGGAACCCGTGGACCGCACACGCCGCGCACCACCGCTCCCGGCCCGGAGGGCCGAGGACCCTTGCCACGGGTGGAGAACGCCGAAGGCGATCGGAACCCGTGGAACGGCGCCGAACGCGTGAACCCGCCCCGGAGGGGCGGCGGGGGGCGCGATACGCTCCTCGCGTGTCCGGCACCTATTCTCAGCTCCTCTTCCACATCGTCTTCTCAACCAAACAGCGCGTCCCGTTCATTCGCGAGCCCGTCGGCGAGCGCCTCCATGCCTACATCGGAGGCATCATCCGCGCCGAGCGCGGCACGCCGCTCGAAATCGGGAGCGTCGAGGACCACATCCACATCCTTCTTCGATGGCGCACCGACGAGGCGCTGTCGAACCTCATGCGCACGGTCAAGTCGCGCTCGTCGCTGTGGGTCCACCAGACCTGGCCCGATCTTGCTGGGTTCGCCTGGCAGGAGGGGTACGCCGCGTTCTCGGTGAGCGCTTCTCAGTCGGACGCGGTCCGGGAGTACATCCGCAACCAGCGGGAGCACCACGCGCGCCGGGAGTTCCGTGCCGAGCTCGAGGCGCTCCTCCGTGCGCACGGCGTGGAGTTCGACCCGGCGCGGGCGCTGGATTGAGTCCGCCGCCCCTGCGGGGCGGGCGCTGATTGGCGATGGCTCGCATTCCACGGGTTCCGATCGCCTTCGGCGTTCTCCACCCGTGGCAAGGATCCCTGGCCCTGCGGGCCGGGAATCATCGGCGCCTGGTCTTGGGCTTGAGGGCCGGGAGTCGTGGACTCGTGGAGATGGCCCCTGCGGGGCGGGCGCTGATTGGCGATGGCTCGCATCCACGGGTTCCGATCGCCTTCGGCGTTCTCCACCCGTGGCAAGGGTCTTTGGCCTTCCGGGCCGGGAGCGGTGGTGCGCGGCGTGTGCGTTCCACGGGTTCCGGTCGCCGGTGGCGGCCTCCGCCCGTGGCAAGGGTCCTTGGCCCTCCGGGCCGGGAGCGGTGGTGCGCGGCGCGTGCGCTCCACGGGTTCCGGTCGCCGGGGGCGGCCTCCACCCGTGGCAAGGATCCTTGGCCCTGCGGGCCGCGATGGCGGGGCGCGAGCGTTGCATTCTTCAGACCCGGGGTCGCCCGTTCCCCTCCCCGAGTCCCCGGCGCGGGGGTGCCCCGCCGGACTCTGCTAAACTCCGCCGCCGCCCAGGGGACCCGCCATGTCGACCGAATGGTCAGAGAACATCGTGATCCGCGACCTTGCGGACGAGCCGGACCTCTCGGAGGAGCTCAACGACCTGTATGTCCGGCTGGCCGAGGGGCCGCAGGCGGGCGTGCCCAGCGTGGTGCTGAACATGGCGGGCGTGACCTACCTGAACTCCTCGAACATCGCCCAGCTGCTCCGCATCCGGCGCAGGTTAGTCGAGTGCTCCAAGGGGCTGCGCCTGGCGTCGGTCGCCGACGGGGTCTGGTCGATCATGCTGCTGACCGGGCTGGACAAGGTCTTCGAGTTCGCCGCCGACAAGGCAACCGCGATCGCCAGTCTCCAGATCCGCGAATCGAAGAGGTCCTGACGGGCGAACCGTCACCGGTCCTCTGTTCGCCGGTACACCCGTCTCCATGGCCTCGCTCACAGCCCAACCCGCGCCCGTCCCGCATGAGGCCACCGGCGTGCCGACGGTCTGCTCGCTCCGAGGCGTGAAGAAGATCTACTACAAGCCCGACGGCTCCGTCCTCGTCGAGGCCCTGCGGGGCGTGGACCTGGACATCCCCCGCGGGCAGTATGTCGCCATCATGGGCCCCTCCGGGTCGGGCAAGAGCACGCTGATGAACCTGCTGGGCTGCCTCGACCGCCCCACCTTCGGCGACTACTTCCTCGACGACAAGAATGTCGCCACCATGCCCGACGAGGAGCTCAGCCAGTACCGCGGGCAGAAGATCGGCTTCATCTTCCAGGCCTTCAACCTCATCTCGCAGCTGAAGATCGAGGAGAATGTCGAGGTCCCGCTCTTCTATCAGGGCGTCCACCGTGCCGAGCGCCACCGGCGCGCGGTCGGGGCGCTGGAGCTCGTCGGGCTCCGCGACCGCGTGGGCCACCGACCCCGGGAACTCTCGGGCGGGCAGCAGCAGCGGGCCGCCATCGCCCGCGCGCTGGTCACCAGCCCGGTTGTGCTGATGGCCGACGAGCCCACCGGCAACCTCGACTCCTCCACCGGGCGCGCCATCCTCGAGGTCTTCGACAACCTCCACAAAGGCGGCATGACCATCATCATGGTCACCCACGACGAGGCCATCGCCGAGCGATGCCAGCGGGTCGTCCGCGTCCGCGACGGCGTCATCGAACGCGAAGAACACCGCGGCTGATCGGGGGGCGCTTCTGGTGGGCGTCTCCTGTCGCCGGGCGCCTCGGCTGACGCCCCGCCCGCCCGACTCGCTCCGCTCCCGGGCCGGGGCACCCGGGACGCCCGGCTGGCGGCGTGGCCTGCTTGTGGCTCTCCACAAGCATGGATCGGGCGCCCGCCGCATGCTTGCTCAGGGCAGCGAGCATGCCACCCCGGGACGCCCCGTCCCCAGGTCCGGATAACCCTTCATCTGAGCGCGAAAAAAACCGGATCGGCGCCGAAGAGGCGCCAGATCCGGCTTCCGGGGGGCAAAGGTTGAGTTCAGAACAGTCTAGGATTCAATCACCCGCTTGTCGAGTCGGCGATTAACCTTTTCTTCATGAATCGTGGACAACCGCCCCTGCGAGCGTCCCTGATGCGATCCCGCCCCCCCGACCGATACCCTGTTCGGGATCAGGACGGGAGAGTCCCATGCGAGTTCTCGGCATCGACCCCGGCCTCCAGCGGACCGGCTACGGGTGCGTGACGGCCTCCGACTCCGACCCCTTCGCCCCGCCCGCGCTCGTCGAAGCCGGGCACTTCCGTTTCGACGCCGACAGCCCCGTCGCCCATCGCCTCGTCGAGCTCGAACGCGACCTGGACGCCCTGCTCGCCCGCCTGCGCCCTGCGTGCGTGTGCATCGAGTCCCTCTTCTCGCACGGCGTGCACCCGCGGACGGCGATCACCATGGGCCACGCGCGGGGGGTCATCCTCCTCGCGGTCGCGCGGTCGGGGGTTGAGATCGTCGAGGTGCCCCCCGCGCGGGTGAAGAAGGCCCTGACTGGCAACGGGCGCGCGACCAAGGCGCAGGTGCAGGCCGCCGTCGGGGCGCTGCTCGGATTGAGCGTCCCGCCCGAGCCCGTCGATGTCAGCGACGCGCTGGCGATCGCGGTCAGCGGCTCGCGCCGGCTCGAGGGCACCCCCCGGCTCGAGGGCACCCCCCGGCACTAGGAGCCCCCCACAGGATGCCCTGTCCTCCTCGGTGGGACGGGCGGCCCGCCCGTCGCTCCCAGCCCTCTCTCTGTCAATCTGTGAGGGACTCTACTCGCTCCTCACAGAACGACCTCCCCCCCTCGGTGGGACAGGCGTCCCGCCCGTCTCTCCTCGCCCTCTCTCTGTCAATCTGTGAGGGACTC
>DOJA01000187.1:0-522 GCA_003511945.1 Phycisphaerales bacterium
GGCGGCCCGGGGGCGGGGGGGGTCCGGGGGGCGGGGGCGGGAGTGGGGTGGGAGGTGACGATCGAACCCCTGGAGCCCGGCACGCACGAGATCGGGCCGATCGAGCTGACGCTCAGCGACGGCGCGGGCGACGCTGCGCCAGTGCTCGCCACCGTGCGCACGCCCCCCGTCAAAGTGGTCGTGGAGTCGACCCTCACGGAGGAACAACTCGCCGCCGGGCTGGCGGCGATGAAGGAAGTCGTCGACCCCAAGGACCCCGTCCCCTGGGCGCTGTGGCTGGGCGGCGCGGGCGCACTGGCGGCGCTCCTGGCATGCGGAACTTGGCTGATGCTCCGCAGGGGCAGGGAGGCGGAGCCCGTCATCGAGCGCCGACCGGCGCACGAACTCGCGCTCGCGCGTCTGGACCAGCTGCTCGCCAGCGGCCTGCTCGAACGCGGGGCGTGGCGCGAGTACTACGGCTCGCTCTCCCTCATCCTCCGGCGCTACATCGAGGACCGCTTCGGGCTGCACGCGCCCGAGCGC
>DOJA01000187.1:584-16822 GCA_003511945.1 Phycisphaerales bacterium
CGGGCTGCACGCGCCCGAGCGCACAACCGAGGAGTTCCTCGCGGAGTCCAAGGCGTCGGCGCACTTCACTGAGACGGATGTGCTGCTGCTGGAGAAGTTCCTCCACCACTGCGACCTCGTGAAGTTCGCGGCGGCGGAGCCCTCGCGCCCGCAGGGCGAGCGGGCGGCCGAGTCGGTGCGATCCTTCGTCGAGGGCTCGCGGAGCGACACGGCCCTGGTCGTCGTCGGGCAGGAACGGGGGGCGGCGGCGTGACGCACCTCGTCTTTCACTGGCCCTGGGCGCTGGCGCTCATCGCCCTGCCGCCGCTGGTGGCGTGGTGGCCCCTCCGGTCCCGGGCGCGAGCGGCGGGGGCCGTGGCCTTCTCCAGCACCGACCTGCTGGCCCCCGCGGGACGCACGCTGCGCCAGCGCCTCGTGTGGCTGCCCCCGGTGCTGCGGGCGCTGGGGCTGGCGCTGCTGTGCGTGGCGCTGGCGCGCCCCCGCATCGGCACCGGGGAAGTGCGCACCACCGCGCGGGGCGTTGCGCTGATGACCGTGATCGACCGCTCGCTGAGCATGCAGCTGCCCATCGAGTACGCCGGGCAGGCGCTGTCGCGGATCGATGTCGTCAAGCGCGTCTTCAAGGACTTCGTCGCGGGCGACGGGCGCGACCTCAAGGGACGCCCGGAGGACCTCATCGGGCTCGTGACCTTCTCCGAGTTCGCCGACACCGTCTGCCCCCTCACCCGCGTCCATGACACCCTCGTCACCCTGGTGGACGGGATCGAACTCGCGGACCAGAACATCGAGCAGGGCACCGCGATCGGCGACGGGATGGCGCTCGGCGCCGCCCGGCTGAAGAAGGCGGAAGAGGAACTCCAGCGCCGCAACGCGGGCGAGGCCGACCCGGAGTTCTCCATCAAGAGCAAGGCGCTCGTCCTGCTGACCGACGGCGACGAGAACCGGGGCGAGATGCGGGCCCGCGACGCGGCCGAACTGTGCCGCGAGTGGGGCATCAAGGTCTACGCCATCGGGATCGGCGACGAACGCGGGGGCACCATCCGCGCGCAGGGCCGGGTCATCCCCATCCCGCGCGGGGCCGGGTTCAACGAACGCCTGATGCAGGCGATGGCCGAGCGCACAGGCGGGCGCTACTGGCGCGCCGACGACGGCGAGTCGCTCCGGCGCGTCTACGAAGAGATCGACGCGCTCGAGAAGACCGACATCGTGGCGACGGAGTACACCTCGTACGAGGAGGCGTTCGCGCCCTGGGCCAGCGCGGGGCTGACCGCGCTGGGGCTGGGGCTGCTGCTGGGCTTCACCTGGCTGCGGAGGGCGTCGTGATGCACCTGGGCGCTCCCGAGTGGCTGCTGGGGCTGTGGGCGCTGCCGGCCCTCGCGCTGCTGGGCGCCTGGTCCCTCGCCAGCGGGCGGGCGGCGCTGCGCCGGTTCGTCGAGTCGGGGCTGGTCGCCCGGATGGCCCCCGGCGCGAGCGTCCCCCGGCGCGCCGCGAAGGCGACGCTCGCGCTGCTGGCCTGCGCGCTGGTCCTGGCGGCCCTCGCCCGCCCCATGTGGGGGCGCACGGAAGAAAAGACCACCCGGAGCGGGCGCGATGTCGCCTTCGTCATCGATGTCTCGCGCAGCATGCTCGCCGAGGACCTGGCCCCCAACCGCCTTGCAAGGGCCAAGCTGTGGGTCGGCGATGTCATGGACGCCCTGCGGGGCGACCGAGTCGCGGTGGTCGGCTTCGCCGGCGTCGCCTCCGTCAAGTGCCCGCTCACCTTCGACTACGGCTTTGCCCGGATGGCCCTCGACGAACTCAGCCCCGACAGCGTCCCGCGCGGGGGGACCATGATCGGCGACGCCGTCCGCCGAACCCTCACCGAGGTCTTCAGCGACACCGAGGCCCGCTACAAGGACCTCATCCTCATCACCGACGGCGAGGACCACGAGTCCTTCCCCGTCGAGGCCGCCCGCCTGGCGGGCGAGCAGGGGGTCCGGATCATCGCCATCGGGATCGGCGACGAAACCCGCGGCACGACCATCAGAATCACCGACGAGAGCGGGCGGACCCGCGAACTCACACACGACGGGCAGCCCGTCCTCAGCCGGCTGGACGCCAAGACCCTGCGGGAGATGGCCACCGCCTCGAAAGACGGGGTCTACTACGGCGTGGGCACCGGCAACATCGAACTGGACAAGGTGTACCAGGAGCTGGTCCGATCCGCGGAGCAGCGCGAGTCCGAGGGGGCGTCGGGCGTCCGGTACGAGGAGCAGTTCCAGTGGTTCATCGCGGGGGCGCTGGTGCTCCTGCTCATCGACGGGCTCATCAGGGAGTCAAGGCGTGCGACGGGCGAGGCGTGAAGTGTGGGGCGTGGTGCTCGTGGGAGCGCAGGCGGCGCTGGGCGCCGAGCCCTCGCCCCGCGCGCTGGTGCGCGAGGGCAACGCGGAGTACCGCGAGGGACGCTACGACGGCGCCGCGGAGCGATACACCAGGGCCGCGGGGGCCGACCCGAAACTGGTCGAGGCGCTCTTCAACCGCGGCGTGGCCCGCCAGCGCGAGGGGCGCCTGAACGAGGCGGAGGCCGACCTCGCGACGGTCGCCGCGGCCCCGGGGAACCCGCTGCTCGCGGGGTCGGCGTACTACAACCTGGGCCTCCTTGAACAGGACCGGCTGGAGAAGGAGCCGCCCCAGAAGCCCCAGGAGGCCGTCGCGGCGCTGGAACGCTCGGCGCAGCACTTCCGCTCGGCGCTCGACCTGAACGCGCAGGACGCGGACGCGGCCCGGAACCTGGAACTGACCCGTCGGCGCCTGAAGGCGCTGCGAGACGAGATCGAGCGCCAGAAGCAGATGCAGCAGGCCATGCAGCAGCTCGCCGAGGAGTTGAAGCAGCAGCAGCAGGAGCAGGCGCAGGAGGCCCAGCAGTCCCAGCAGCGGGCGCAGGACCCGCAGAGCCCCGACCAGCAGCAGGGCCAGAGCGAGGGCGGCGCCGACCCCCAGGCCTCCCAGCGACAGCAGCAGTTGAACGAGCGCTCGGAGCAGACCGAACGAGAGTTGGACGGTCTGGAGCGCCAGATGGACGAGCAGTCGCCCCAGCGCCGGCAGACGCAGCAGGCCAGGCAGTCGCTGGAGGAGGCCCAGCACGCGCAGGAGCAGGCGCAGGAAGCGCTCCAGCAGGGCGACGAGCAGTCCGCCGCCGAGCGCCAGCAGCAGGCCGCCGAGAAGCTCCAGGAGGCCGCCGAGGCCCTCGCGCCCCAGCAGCAGCAGCAGCAGGGCGAGCAGGGCGAGCCCAAGGACGAGCAGCCCCAGAACCAGGAAGGCCAGCAGGAACAGCAACAGCAGCAGGAGCAGCAGCAGGACCAGGGCCAGGAGTCCGAGCAGCAGGGCGAGCAGGCCAGCGCCGAGGAGTCGGCGTCGGAAAAGGAGCTCTCGCGCATCCTTGAAAAGGAAGAGCGCGACAAGGAGTTCCGGCGCGCCCTTCAACGGGCGGCCTACGGGCGGGCCCGCCCCGTGGAGAAGGACTGGTGATCCGAGCCATCGCGCGAAGTCTGGCCCTGGTCCTCCTGGTCGCGAGCGCGGCCCGCGCGGAGGTGACCGTCGCCGCCAAGCTGAGCACCGCCACCGCCTACGCGGGCGAGCCCGTCTCGCTGACCATCGCGGTGAACGGCTCGCGCGCCCCCGAGGAGCCGATCATGCCCCCCGTCGCCGGGCTGACCATCCGCGCCCTGGGCGGGCAGGATGTCTCGCGGAGCTCGACCACGATCATCAACGGGCGCGTCTTCGAGGACCGCTTCGATGGCTACCTCTTCCAGTACGAGCTCGCGGGCCTGGCCCCGGGGGAAGTGACCATCCCCGCGCTGGATGTCCGCGTCGACGGGCGCGTCTACCAGACCCAGCCGCAGACGCTGCGCGTGCTGGCGCCGCAGAAGGATCAGGATGTCGTGCTCCGCCTGGAAGCCGACCGCGCGAGCGTCTACGCCGGCGAGCCGGTGATGCTCCGCGTGACCCTCGGGCTGGGCAAGAGCGTCAACGCCGCCCGGTTCACGCTCCCGGGCGTCGAGGGCGTGTTCGAAGTGGCGACCACGGGCCAGTCCGCCCCGCGCCGGGGCGAGGTGTCGTTCTCCCTGCTCGATCGCGAAGTCCCGACAACGCGGGGCGTCGTCACCGTCGACGGTGTGGAGTACACCGCGTACACCGCGGAGCTGGCGCTCATCCCGCGCCGCGCGGGCTCGTTCGTGATCGGGCCCGCGACCGCGGCGTGCGAGGTCATGGTCGCCGAGCGCCGCACCATCTTCGACCGCGATGTCACCCGCAGGGCCGTCGTTCCCTCCAACCCCGTGCGCATCGAGGTCCGCCCGCTCCCCACGGAGGGGCGCCCGCCCAACTTCAACGGGCTCGTCGGCCGTTACCTCATCAGCACCGAAGCCAGCGAGTCGGAAGTGAGCGTCGGAGACCCCATCCGCCTCTCGATCACCGTGCGCGGCCCCTTGCCCGGCTCCGTCCCCGCGCCCGACCTCGAGCGCCAGCCCGCCCTCGCCGGCGACTTCCGCGTGGGCGCCGAACAGCCCAAGGGAATCATCGAGCCCGGGCGCGTGCGCTTCGACCGCGAGCTCCGCGCCCAGCACGACCGCGTCACCGAGATCCCGCCCATCGAACTCCCCTACTTCAATGTCGAGACCGGGCGCTTCGAGGTGGCCCGAAGCGACGCCATCCCCCTCCGCGTCCGCCCCACCAGGACCGTGACCACCGCCGACGGCTTCGGGGCCGTGGGCGAAGCCCCCGCCCCCTCCGGAGTGCTCGAGAGCAACAGCGAGGGCATCGCCCACAACTTCACCGGGCCCGATGCGCTGCACGATCAGCGGTTCTCGCTGGCCCGATCGGTCCTCTCGCCAGTCGGTGTGGCGACCGTCGTCGCGCCCCCGGCGCTGTACGCCGGGCTCGGCGTGATCGCCCTGGTGCGCCGCTCCTCCCAGAGCGGCTCCGACCGCCGGCGCCGGTCCCGCGCGCTCGTCACGGCGCGGGGGGCCTTGTCGCAGCCGAGCGACGCCCCCGCGGCGGCCGTCAGCCGCGCGCTCCGCCTCTACGCCGGGCTCCGCACCGGGCGCAACCCCGACGGCCTCACTGCCCAAGAGTGCGCCGACGCCTTCGCCCCCGCCGGAGAGTCGCTCCAGTCCCGCGCCCGCGAACTGCTCGCCCGCTGCGACGCTTCGGAGTACGGCGGGGCCTCCTCTTCCTCCGGGGGTGGGGGCGGGGGCGGGGGTGGTGTCATCGACGAGCGCTCGATCGACGAGGCCTCCCGCCTGCTGGGCGAGATCGACCGCGTCCTGACCGGGAGGAAGCCATGACCCGCGCGGGTCCGCTTACTCCCCCTCCTCCTAGGAGGGGGCCGGGGGGAGGAACTCCGGGGGCGTCGCTCGCGCGGCGGATCCTTCTCCCCGGCCCTCCCCCAGTGGGGGAGGGAGTGATCCAATCCCGCGCCCGGGCGCGCGTCGTGGTGCTGGTCCTGCTCGCCTGGCTGGTCTCCCACTCGGCGTGGGCGCAGGACGCAACGCGGACCCCCGCGGCACTGTTCGCCGAGGCGAGCCGCAAGTTCGACGAAGGTGCGGCGACGATCGCCGCCGACCGCGCCCGGGGCGTCGCGCTGCTCGATGAGAGCGTCGCGCTGTTCGAGCGCGTCCTCCGCGACGCCGGCCTCGAGAACGGGCGGGTGTACTACAACATCGCCAACGCCCGCATGCTCCAGGGAGACACGGGACGCGCGGTGCTGAACTACCGGCGCGCCCAGCGCCTGATGCCCGCCGATCAGGCGATCGCCGGCGCGCTCGAGGGCGCTCGCCGCCGCGTGCAGGGGCGGGTCGAGCCGCAGGGGAACGAGCGCGCGGGACAACTCCTGCTGGCGTGGCACTACGCCTTCTCGCCCGGCGTGCGGTTCGCGGGGCTGGCGCTCTGCTCGGCGCTGTTCTGGGGCCTGGCGCTGGCGCGCCTGGCGCGGGCCGTCCCCCGGGGCGCGTGGTGGGGCGCGGGCGTCGCGGCGCTCGTCGGGGGAGTCCTGCTCGGGTCGCTCATCGCCAGCGAGCGCGCCTTCCAGCGCTCCGCAGAAGCGGTCATCGTGGCGCCGAGCGTCGTCGGGCGCAAAGGCCCCGACGAGTCCGGCTACCAGCCCGCCTTCACCGACGCGCTCCACGCAGGCCTCGAAGTGACCATCGTGGAGGCACGCCCCGGCTGGCGCCTTGTCCGCCTGGCCGACGGGCGCGAGGCCTGGCTGCCCGAGGACGCGCTCGAAGCCGTGGCCACCCTCGCACGAGCCGGATGAACGCAATGCCCGCGCCGGCCCCCGGGCCGCACTTCCGGGGGGCGCCACGGGCTCGCACCCCCCGCGCCACTTTCCCGCTCGCCCGTCGCGCCGGACGGGGCATCCTGAGAGTTCCTCACAGAACGACCTTCCCGCTCAGGTGGGACAGGCGTCCCGCCTGTCGCTCCGGCGGCGTTCTCCGAGTCAATCAGCGAGCGGCTCTCAGGGACAGAGGTTCAGCCAGTTGGAAAGGATGGCCGTGATGTCGTCAAAGTCGACCAGGCTGTTGCCGTCGGCGTCGCCCGGGCCGCTGCGCCCCGACGGGTAGGACTGCTCCCAGCGTGCGAGCACCTCGCTGATGTCGTTGAAGTCGACCGAGTCGGTGTCGTCCGCGTCGCCCGCGCACACGGGCGTGCGGAACTCGCGCGGGGCGCCGGTCCCCTGGGTGACGCCCGCCGTGTTGGACGCCTCCACGGACCACGAATAGCTGCGCTTGGAGCGGAGAACCCCCGGCGCCGGCGTGAACTGCAGCAGCGCCGGCCCGGACTGATCGATGACCGTGATATCGAACGAGCCATCGTCGTCGGTGTCCTCCTGCACGACGAGGCGGTAGGACGCCGCGTCGCCCGACGCGCCCCACGAGAGCATGGGCGTCTTCGACGCCGTGACCGCGCCGTCCGCGGGCGACAGGAGCGCGAAGTCGCCCGGCTCCGGCGCGGTGATCGAGAACGCCGCGACCCGCGAGCCCGAGCCGTCGGCGTTGTTCACGCTCAGCGTCCGCGGACCCAGGGCGGCGTCCGAAGCGATCTGCAGCGACAGCCCCGTGACCTGAGTCCCCAGCGCGTTCGGGACGGGCGTGCCCACGACCGCGACCCCCCCGCCCGCGACGGTGAACTCCGCGGCGCTCGACACATTCTTGAGGTTCGCCCCCTCGATCACCACCGGAACGGTCTGCCCGCGCTGGCCCGTCGCGGGGAACACCCCGTCGACCACCGTCGTCGCGCCGAACACGGTGACCCCGATCGTGTGCGTGTCCGACGAGCCCAGCGAGTCCGTCACGCGCAGCGTCACGCCGTACAGCCCGTTCGACGGGTAGACAAACACCGGCTGCGCCTGCCCCACGGTCTCGAACACCCCGTCCGCGTCCAGGTCCCAGTCGTAGGACTCCGGCCCCAGTGTCGCGCCGGGCTCGGTGACGCGGGAGTTGATGTCGCCCATGAAGAAGCAGTTGGTCTGCGCGGTGATGCGCTTGTCGATCCCCGCCACGACCAGGGGCCGGGCCGGCGCATCGTCCACGCGGATGGCCAGGTCGTAGAGCTGCACCGTCTGGTTGGCGACCGGGTTCGGGCCGATGTCCACCACCCGCACCGTGTACGACCCCGGCGCCAGTTCGCCCGCGTCGATCGACTCGGACACCCCCGCGGGCTGCGACGCGGCGCTCAGCAGCACCGATGCGCCCGATGCGTCCCGCAGTTCAAGCGAGATGTTGCCCGCCGCGCTCGCGTCGATCGTCGGCGGCGTGGTCGGGTTGCACGAAGCGGTCTGCTGACCGTTGGCGTAGGAACCCCCGACCGGCGCCGCGGAGATCGTCACGCTCGAGGGCGAGGAGAGCGAGAAGGCGAACCAGTCCTCGCCGGTGCCGCCGAAACCCGCGGCCCCGTTCAGCGACAGCCCCGGCTGCAGGACCGATCGCCCGCCCCCGGCGCTCAGGTCGCCGAACTGCTGCGCCGCCGGGGCCGAATGATTGCCGGCGAACCGATCGCCGTAGTTCCGCGTCCCGCCCCGCAGCTCGTCGATGGCCAGCGCATCGAAGTTCACATTGATGAACGGCTCCATCAGCTTGGTCTGGTCGCAGGGCGTGGCGTGGATGTTCCCGGTGCCGTGCCCGTGCTCGTGCGCGACGGTGTTCCGCAGGTAGCGGTAGTTGTCGTCTGGGTTGCTGTACCGGGTGGGGATGAAGTGGGAGGTGTTGATCAGCATGTCCCCCCCGCCGACCGTGCTCAGCCCGGACTCGGTGGGGAAGGCGTTGTAGGCGAGGAAGGTCGTCGTGCCGAACGCCCGCCCGCCCACGCGGATGTCCCCGCGTGCGGCGCTCCGCACCGAGGACTCGCCCATCGCCGTGTTGTCGTCCGCAACCTCGCGGTAGCGCAGCCCGGTGTACGCGCTCCACGAGGCCAGCGCCTGGCGAACCAGTTCGCGCCCCATGTCGAGGTTCACGGAGCCATACTCGGTGGCGAAGGCCGCGTTCAGGATGTTGGGACCGACGCTCGAAACCTGGCTCAGCCCCCAGGTCACCCCGTCGGCGGGGAACGAGTAAGTCAGCGTCGCCCCGATCGCCCGCCCGCTGGGGCCGGTCGACAGGTCCCCCGTCCACACAAGCGTGTCCACGAAGAACCGCTCCGCGTCCTCGCCCAGCGCCGGCGGGCGCAGGTCGAACTCTTCCTCGAGGGCGGCGATCTGCGCGCCGGTCAGCCCCTGCGGGTAACACGCAACCGACCGCGCCAGCCGTTCGAGCATCCGCGGGCGAGGGTTGACCGTCGCGGCCTGCAAAGCCGCGAGCGCGCCGGGGTCGCAGCGCAGGAATAGGGAAAGGGCCAGGGCGTCGATCATTGGGCTCACTCTCTCAGGATCCGCCCCACCCCACGGGATGACAACGGCCGCCGCCGCGCCGGATCGCCCTCCCGGGAACACGCTGGTCCGGAAAGTCCGCCGCTTCCACCCGTGAATACGGCAGAATCGACACCCAAGCAAGTATCGGTCCAAGAGAACCCGCGCCCAAGTTCGGGGATCCGCCCGGACCCGCGCCTTCGTCATCGAAGCCGAGGACCACCCGGTTCGGGGTCCGTCATCCCCCCCGGATGACCACCCGACCGTGCCCCGTCGCCGCCGGTCATCGAGGCAATTGGGGATCTAGGATTCGAACCTAGACTAACTGAGTCAGAGTCAGTCGTGCTACCGTTACACCAATCCCCAGATTGGCATCCTCGCCGGGCCTCGCCGTCGCGCACCACAACCCGGCGCGCCCGGCCCGCTTCGGATCGCGGAGTATACCCCCCCGCCCCTCGCCGGCTCAAGCCGTCCCGGTGCTGCTCCCGCCCCGCGCGGAAGCCCTCAGTACTTCCGGCTCTCCTCCACCAGGGCGGCACGGGCCTCCGGGGTCGGCGCGCGGTCGATCATCTCGCCGACGAACGCGCGGGCGGCGCCCGCTCCCGAGGTGCGGAGCAGAAAAGGCGCCAACGCCGCGGCGTCCTCCACTAGCGTGCGCTCGCGCACCGCGTCGCGCATGAGCGCACCAAGGCGGGCGTCCTTCGAGTCCTCCAGCTCGGCGCGGGCCACCTGCCAGAACAGGTCGGCGAACTCGGGCACAAGGCGATCGGCACGCGAGAGCGAGGCGTACAGCTCGATCAGCAACGGCGCGTCACGCCGGCGCGCCGCGCTGTGGATCACCACCCGCGCCAGGTCCGGCGGGCACGAGCCGTTCTGCTTGATCGCCGCCTGCGCGAGCCGGACCGCGTCCTCGTCGCGCCCCAGGATGACCAGCGCCGACGCCGCCTCGACCAGCCGCCCGGCGCCGAGGGCCGCCCTCATCTCGTCCTCCACGCTCGCGCCGGCCGACCCATCCAGCGGCTCCTCCACGCGCGGCTGGGGCGCGCCCGCCACAATCAGCGGGTCGCCGAACACATTCACCTTCCACAACTTCCCCTGGTCCTGACGCACCGCCGCCCCCCACGGCGCCAGCGCCAGCATCCGCGCCGTCACCAGCGGGCCGGGCAGGAACGCCGCGAGGTACGGCTCGCTCACGGACCCGAAGTAGGCGTACGCCCCGTTCGCCAGCCAGCGCCCGCCCACCGTGTTCGGGTCATCGATCCGCTCGGCGCTGAACGAGTGGATGAAGTGAACGATCGCCGGTCGGTTGAGCGCCGGGACATCGCTCGGGCGCGCCCGCCCCGGGGTCAGGTCGAACCACGAGGGCAACCCGCTGGAGTTCACATGGATGTAGTCGGCGGTGAACCCGAATCGTCCCCGCGCCCGCCAATCGTCCAGCCCGCCCCGTGGCTCGGCGCTCAGCTCCACCTTCCAGCCCGCCTTGGTGAGCAGGTCGGCCCCCGGTTGCAGGTCGTAGGGCGGCGCGAAGGAGCGCTTGTAGCCGTCAAAGAGCAGCGCCGAGCGGGGGGTGAGGAAGAGCGCGCACATCGCGCGGTACGCCGCGGTGCGCTCATCGCCGAAGATCATCCCGCACCACGCCCAGCGCGAGTCGTCCGCGAACCGCCCGACCCGATCGGTCAGGGCCAGGCGGTCGCCCGCAACCGTGATCCGCGAGGGCGCATTGAGACAGAGCGTGACGCTGTCGATCCCGTCGCCCAGGCCGCGCCAGCCCCCCTCCCCCCCGGCGCCGGGGTTGAGCGCCTCCACGCCCGCTTCGATGGTCGTCAGCAGCGACTGGAGCCCCGCCTCGTCGAACACATCGCCCGGGGGGCGCGGCCCGGTATCGGTCCAGACGATGGGCTGCCCGCGTCCCGCCGCCAGCGCCACCGCCGCCGTCCACGCCGGATCGCGGGGCGAGGCGACCACCACCCCGAAGGGCCTGAATTGTGTCTGCGCCCACACCTGCGCGAGTTCTTCTGGCGTCCGCGCCCCCCACGACAGTCGCGCGACTTCGTCCAGCGTTGAGCGCCGACCCTCGGGGTCGTCGGGCAGGGGGGGCGCGTTGTCGGGGGGCGACCACCGGATCACTGTGCGAGGTTCGAACGCGCGCACGAAGCGGGCGATGTCCTCTCTTGCGCCGTCGGTCCCGTCGTCAATCAGCACCGGGAACCGCTGGCGGAGCGTCCACCCTCCGACGATGCGGGCGAAGTCCGCCGCGTTGCGGACGAGCACCACCGTGGGAACAACCTTGATCGCCCGCCGGACGCCCTCGACCCGCGCGCCGAGCAGCACAGGCGGGGGCGTGCTGCCGTTGGTCGGGGCGGGCGTGACCGGCGCCGGCGCCGGGTCCGGGCCTGGGTCCGGGGGGACCTGCGCCGGCGCGCCCACGGTGCCGCCCAATGTGAACGCGAGTGCGAGCGCAACCCGCAAGCATCGGACGGTACACTGGCTCATCGTCGGAGTATACCGGTGGGGTCACGCCGGACCGGCGCGGGCGCCGAGCATCTGTCCAAGGAGCAGCGATGACCGTCAATCCGAAGGCCGGCGACCGCCGGAAGCCCGACCACGCCATCGAACGGATCTTCACCGACCGCTGGTCGCCCCGCGCTATGTCGGGCGAGCCGCTGACCGACGCGGAGTTGCTGCGCCTGTTCGAGGCCGCCCGCTGGGCGCCCAGTTCGTACAACGAGCAGCCCTGGCGCTTCCTCTACGCGAAGCGCGCCGCCGCGCACTGGGAGGCCTTCTTCAACCTGCTCCTCCCCGCCAATCAGGCGTGGTGCAGGAACGCCGGCGCGCTGGCCCTGGTCGTCTCCAAGCGCACCTTCTCACAGAACGGCAAGCCCAACGGGGTGCATGTCTTCGACGCGGGCAGCGCGTGGCAGAACCTGGCGCTCCAGGGCTCGCAGATGGGGCTGGTGGTCCACGCGATGGCGGGATTCGACTGGGACAAGGCCCGTCCGGCGCTCGCGGTGCCCGAGGACTTCAGCGTCTGCGCGATGATCGCCATCGGCCGCCCGGGGAGCGAGTCGGTCCTGCCGGAGGAGATGCGCAAGATGGAGACGCCCAGCCCGCGCAAGCCCGTGCGAGAGTTCGCCTTCGAGGGCAAGTTCCCGGCGCGATGAGCGTCACGCGAACAGCGCCGCGCAGCGCTCGCCCCACCGCCGCTCGAGGCGCTCGACCTTCTTCGGATCCTCGCCGTAGATCGAGAACCACAGCCACAGCCCGCCGAACTCACCCGGCGCCGCGGCCTGGTGCTCGATGCGCAGGATCGCGCCGTTCCACTGGTCCAGCCGGATGACGATCAGTCCGCTGGGGTCGACATGGAGCACCTCGCCGGAGAGGGGCGAACCATCGACATCCGTCCCCGTCCACCGCGCGCCCTGCGTCAGGGCCGTCCACGCCGGCGCACCGTTGAACCCGCGCGGACCCATCAGCGTGTCGAGCATCCGGTTCATCGGCATCGTCACCTTCTGTTGCACCCACGCGACCGCGCGGCCGCGCCCGCGGTGGCGCTCCAGGTAGTTCACCAGCCCCCGCAACTCGAACTGCCACCCGCGCCGGATGCAGTCGTACATCCCGTCCCACGCGGCTTCCCTGCCGAACCCCGACGACACCAGTCGCAACACCGTCGCGCCGCCCTTGGACTCCAGCGTGTACTCGTCCGCCAGACGCACCGGCGCGCCGGACCCCGCAGGATCACCCATCTCCCACGAGGTCCGCAGGCGCCGGCGCGGCTCCCACACCTCGATCCGCGCCTCGCCCACCGTCATCGACTTCCACGAGAACCAGATGCTCCCCCCCTCCCACCCATCCGGGCCGGGCGTCACGCGGCACTCCAGCGGGAACCAGCGCACCAGCTCCTGCGCATCGCTGATCGCGCTCCACACCGCCTCGATCGGCGCGTTGATCGTGACCTCGTTGACCAGCGTTCGTCCTTCAGCGGCCTTCTTCATAGCGTGCTCCTCATCGAGGCGAATTCGGTGTTCAGCGCGGATTGATCACCTGCTCGCGCCCGAACAGCGCGCCCAGACGATCGGCCGCCCGCTCTGTCAGACGCCGCGCGAACTGCTCGTCCTTGTCCCAGATCGACACCCACAGCGTCAGCACATCCCCCGCCGAGCCCACGCACGGATCGATCTGCACCCGCAGCAGCGCGCAGGAGAGGTTGTCGATGCTCGCCTGGAAGTCCTTGTTCCGAATGGCGCGCCGGACCGATCCCCTCATCTCGAACCCGCCCGCGAGCGGCGCGTCCAGCGGCTGACCCTCCGACGCATCCGCGAGCGACGCGGGCAGCAGCCCGCCCCCGCTGAAGACCCGCGACCACGCCTCCTCCCGCGTCACCCCCGCCAGGTTGACCCGGGCGTACACCACATGGCGCGTGCGCCCGGCACGCTCGTCGAGCGCCCGGCGCAGGTTCTCCAGCTCAAACTCCCACCCGCGGCTCACGCCGTCGTACATCGAGTCCCACTCGGCGCCGAACCCGATCCCGAAGTGAACCAGCCGCACCACCGTCTCGTTCCCCTCGCGTGAGATGAACCAGTCCACGCCCATCAGCTCCGCCTCGGGCGTCTCCGCCGAGCCCCACAGGTTGCGCAGCCGTGCGGGCGGATCCCAGATCGTGATCGGACAGTCCCACTGGTACTCGTTCCGCCACGAGGTGAACAGCGACCCCCCCACCCCCGGCTTCACCCGCGCCTCGAGCGGGAACCAGCGCACCAGCCCCTCAGCGGTGGCGATGGCCTCCCACACCTCTTCCGGCGTCGCGCGCACGCGGATGGTCTGCTCGTACGAGCGCTTCGCGCCGGTGGTGGTCATGCCGAACTCGGTCATCGGTGGCTCCTTGTCCTCCCGCGGGGCGGCACAGATCGTGGTGAGCATCAACGCGGCGACGGTGAATGAAGTGTTCATGCGCTCGCTCCTTTCGCGCCCGGCGCGCGAGCGGCGGCGTCCGCCTCGGCGCGGGCTTCCTCTTCGGTCTTGGTGATCGCGGGGTACGCGCCCACGAAAAATCGGAACAACCGCCCCTGCGGCGCCTGCTCGTTGTGGTATTTCGCCGCCAGGCCCGCGACGGCGTTCGAGAGCTCCTCGCTGAACTCGTTCAAGTGCGCCGGGCACGAGAACCGCACCTCGGTCTGCAGCGTCAGCGTCTGCAGGGGCTTGTTCACCGCGTCCGCCCGCCGGCGCAGGACCGCCAGTTCACGGATCGCCTTCGACGCCACCGCGACCAGGTACCCCCACGAGAAGCGATCCCGCACCCGCTCGGGCTCCGGGCCTAGTTCGCCGAGCAGTTCGGGGCTGATCAGGTAGTGCGTCGCCACCGCCTGCACGACCCGCTCGGTGCAGTTGCCCTTCTTCCGCTCCTCCACCAGCCGGAGCAACCCCGCCTTCTCCATCTCGCGCAGGTGGTAGTTCAGCTTCTGGCGGGGCATCCCGAACCGCCGCGCCAGCCCGCTGGCCGAGTCCGGCCCGTCGGTCAGCGCCCCCAGCAGGCGCCGCCGGAGGGGGTCCATCAGCGCCGCCCCGGCAGCGGGGTCGCTGACGACATCAACTTGCCGGGCGGGAAGGGCCACGGGAAGAGTGTACACCGACAATACTCTTTGTCAAGATCGAAATCGTACTCGGTAGAGGCGATGCCGCGCCCAACAGAAAAAGTGGAAATCTGATTTTCAGATCATCGCTCGGCCTAGTGTAGCCGACTCCTCCAGAGAGCCCAGGAGCTGCTGCGATGGTCACCACAACGGTTCATCTCGATAAACGCGGCGCCGTCGTGATCCCGAAGAATGTCCGCCGAGCCCTGGGGATTGAACCCGATGGCCTGCTCCTGCTGCGCGTCGAGGACGGGCGCATCGTGCTGATCCCCGCGGAGGCGGTGCCCAAGGGCGAGCGGTACTCTCCCCAGCGCGTCGCGGAGTTCCTGCTCACGAACGCCATCGACGAGAACGACTACGCCCGGGCCCGCGATCGCGTCCGGGGCTTGGGGCTCGACCCGGACACGATCGCCCATGAGCGCCCCGGAACCCCCGACCCGCGCATTCCTTGACGCCAACATCCTCTACGCCGCCGCGATCGGCGGCGGGGTGGCGCGCCTGTGGTCGTGCGCGCGAGTCGTGCTCGTGACCTCCGATGACGCTGTCAACGAAGTGTTCGTGAACCTGCGCGATCACGCCCGATCAGACTCGGACCGCACCGAACGGCTCGAGCTCCTGGAAGCGCTTGTCGCGCGGACGGAACTCTTCGTGCAACCGGTCTCCCCGTGGCCGTTCGCTGAATGGGACTTGCCGGACCTCGATGATGTGCCCATCCTCACCGGCGCGATCGACTCCGGGTGCGCGTTCCTCGTGACCGGAGACAAGCGGTGCTTTGGGAAGCACTTCGGCTCCACGCTCGGAGGCGTGACCGTGCTCACGCCAGCGCAGTTCCTTCAGCGGTTCCCGTGAAGAGGCCCGCCGCGGCGGACGAGCGCCCTAGAACGGCCGCTTCGTCGGGTTCACCAGCAGGTTGTCGCGCCCCGGGACGATCAGGTCCGCGATCTCCACCGCCTCGGCGAACGACTCCTTCGCCCGGGCCACATCCGCCGCCCAGCGGACGATCTGCGGCTGCTCCAGGTGCTCGCCCGTCGCGATCGCGTCGCCGGTGACCAGCACGGTGAACCGCCGGCTCTCCAGCAGCAGGCCGCTGAGCCCGGGAGTGACCCCGGGAAGCGGGAACAGAGCCACCTCCCGCGCCAGGCGATCGGGCGCGGGCTCACACCGGTGGAGGATCGCGATGTCCAGCTCCAACCGGGCCTTGAGTTCGTGCTCACCCTCCGCCGCCGCCCGCTGGAGCCCCGCCACCAGCGGCACGCCCACGCCCTCGCGCTCCGGCTCGCTGATGAGCCACGCGGCGTTCTCGAACGCGCCGATGCCCCGGCGAAGGTCGGGGCGGAAGCAGGTCAGGAACACATGGGTGATGTCCTGGGGCTGGAGCCCGCTCCGCTCGGACAGCCGGGCGGCCAGCGCCGGCTCGGGGAGCGACGGGTCCACCAGGATGTTCGCCTTGCCCGCGCGGATCAGCGTGGTCGTGGCGTGCGGGGTTCGCACCGCGGCCCTCTCCCCCCAGATCGGGTGAGCGTCCATGGTGCCGATGCTGATGACGCGAAAGTCCATGAAGAACAGCGGAAAAGCGAGGAAGCGAGAGAGTAGGTCAGAGAGGAAGCAGAGCGGCCTGCATCCAAGCGTAGCGGGACGGCGGACCCGTGCTGAGGCCATCACGGTCCCAGGCACGATTGCGCAAATCGCTGGCTCGCCTCGACTTGGCTCCAAAGGCGGGCGATTCACTCGCC
>DOJA01000187.1:16914-17037 GCA_003511945.1 Phycisphaerales bacterium
CTACCCCTTCTTGACTCGTCTGCGCGCGGAGCGTGCAGACGAAGTGATCTAGTCCCGCAGGCGTTGCAGGATCACCGGGTTCTGGGCCTTCTTCCTTTCCAGCGCTTCGATGACCAGGGGCGG
>DOJA01000187.1:17169-17691 GCA_003511945.1 Phycisphaerales bacterium
CCCGCGACGACAAACGCGGTCTCCAGCCCCGCGACCTCCCGGTTGGTGACCGCCTGCTGCACCTCGGTCTGCAGGTCCGACAGGTTCCGGATCCCCCGCAGCAGGACCGAAGCCCCCACCTCGCGGGCGAAATCGACGGTCAACCCCTCGAACGCGCGGACTTCCACGGGGGCCTCGTCGGGCTCGTCCCGGACGATCTGGTCGGTCAGCCGCCGGACCAGCGCCAGGCGTTCGTCGGTGGTGAAAAGGGTGTGCTTGTCGGGGTTCTGGCCGACGCCCACGACCAGCCGGTCGAAGATCCGGCGCCCGCGGACGATGACATCAAGGTGTCCCAGCGTGACGGGGTCGAACGAGCCCGGGTAGAGGGCGGTATGGGCTCGGGACGCCATGCGCGGAGTCTACCCGGACCGGAACAGAACAAGCGCCCCCCGGGGGGAGCGCGGAGGAGCCGCGCCGGGCGCAGGGGGGAGGTGATCGGGGTATCGCATCGCCGGGGGGGCGCTCCGGGGGGCGGCTCCGGGG
>DOJA01000198.1 GCA_003511945.1 Phycisphaerales bacterium
CTCCGGGGTGAACTTCCCCCCCCCCCCCCCCCCCCCGACACGCCCGACTCGGATTCGTTCGCCGGGCGTGGCGCCCGTTTCGTTGTCTTGAACACAGTGCTTCTGTCTTCCCCCTCCGCGTTCTCGGCGTCTCGGCGGTGAATGTCTTGAAGCCCTGTTCCCCTCCGTGTCTCTGTGCCTCCGTGGTGAACCCGCCCCGGGCTACACTCCTCCAGATGCCTCCCTCGTCCCACCCGACTGAGATCGTCTTCGTCGTCGAAGAGGACCCCTCTGGCGGCTATACCGCGCAGGCGGTCAGCGCATCGATCTTCACTGAGGCCGCAGATATCACCGGGTTGAAGGATGCCGTGCGGGACGCCGTACGGTGCCACTTCCCGGCGGAGGCGACTCGGCCTCGTGCCATTCGCCTTCACTGGGTTCGGGACGAGGTCATCGCGGCGTGAGACTCCCGCGCGATGTCTCGGGACGCGATCTGGCCCACCGACTCTCAAAGTGCGGCTACCGCATCGACCACCAGACCGGAAGCCACATCAGGATGTCTCTCGACGACCCCCCTCAGCACCACATCACGATCCCGGCCCACGAAGACCTGCGTGTCGGCACCCT
Source organism: Phycisphaerales bacterium (assembly GCA_003511945.1). Classification (GTDB taxonomy): domain Bacteria; phylum Planctomycetota; class Phycisphaerae; order Phycisphaerales; family UBA1924; genus UBA11155. Next base: position 607 of record DOJA01000198.1, read on the forward strand.
GAACGCGATCTTGCGCGCCGTCGCCGAACGCCTGGGCGTCGAACGCGATGAACTCATCCGGCGCCTGTTCTGAGACTTCGCTCCGCCTGCGGTTCAGCGTCGCCCGTCTTGAACCCCACCTCCCCCTCCGCGTCCTCCGCGCCTCCGCGGTGAACTTCTTCCCCCCGGCTACACTCACCGCCCCATGGCCGAAGCTGCCCTTGAAACCGCGCCGTTGCCGATCTCCACCGTCCGTCGCGGCGAGATTGTCTCCTGGAGCCGCACGCTCATCCCGACCGCGAAGGACGCCCCGACGGACGCCGAGGCGCCGAGCCACAAGCTGCTGTCGCGGGGCGGGTACATCCGCCGCGTGGCCGCGGGGGTGTACGACTACCTGCCTCTGGCGTGGCGCGTGCTCCGGAAGATCGAGCAGATCGTCCGCGAGGAGATGAACGGCGCGGGGGCGAGCGAGCTGCTCATGCCCGCGCTGACGCCCATCGAGCTCTTCGCCGAGACCGGGCGGGCCGAGGCGTACGGCCCGCTGCTGTTCCGGCTGGAGGACCGCCACGGGCGCGAGGCCGCCCTCGGACCGACGCACGAGGAGGTCATCACCGAGCTGATGCGGGGCGTGGTGTCGTCCTACAAGCAGCTGCCGCTGAACCTGTACCAGATCCAGACGAAGTTCCGGGACGAGTTCCGCCCGCGGGCCGGGCTGCTGCGCTGCCGCGAGTTCATCATGAAGGACGCCTACTCCTTCCACATGAATGTCGAGGGCAAGGGCGGGCTGAACGAGGCCTACGACGCGATGTACCGCGCCTATGTGAACTCGTTCACGCGCTGCGGGCTGGACTTCACCGTCGTCGAGGCCGAGAGCGGGCCGATCGGCGGCAGCGCCTCCCACGAGTTCATGGTCAACTGCGAGAGCGGCGAGGACACCATCCTCCGCTGCCCCGCCACCGGCTACGCGGCCAATGTCGAGAAGTGCGAGATCGGCGAGCGCCCGCACTCCTTCGAGGGCGAGCCGACCGGCCCGCTCGAAGTGGTCCACACGCCCGATTGCCCGGGCATCGAGGATGTGAGCCGGTTCCTGAAGGTCAAGCCCCCGAACATGCTCAAGACGCTGGTCTTCAAGCGCGCCGACGGCGCCGGGTGGGTGCTGGCGGTCGTGCGGGGCGATCACGACGCGAACGAGGGCAAGGTGAAGGCGGCCTCCGGGGGAGCGGGCGGGGCGGTGGCGATGGCGGACGAGAAGGAAGCGAAGGCCGCCGGGTTTGCGATCGGCTATGTCTCGCCCCGGGCGGCGCTCAGCGTCCCGAACACGCTGCTGCTGGTCGATCCCGACGCGGCTCAGGGGATGGACCGCGCCAAGGGCAAGCCCTCGTTCTGGGCCGCAGGGGCCGACAGGCACGACCACCATGTCAAGCACTTCAACTGGCAGCGCGAGATGGGCGCGGTGCTGAAGGATCACCACAGGGTCCGCGTCGCCGACATCCGCAACGCCATGGCGGGCGACCCCTCGCCCCGCGCGCCGGGCGCCGCCCTCGAAGCCAAGCGCGGCATCGAGGTCGGCCACATCTTCAAACTCGGCACCAAGTACTCCGACGCCATGGGCTTCGCCATCCTGGACGAGAAGCAGGAGAAGCGCAGCGTCATCATGGGGTGCTACGGGATCGGGGTGAGCCGCACGATGGCCTCGTGCGTCGAGATGAGCCACGACGCGGACGGCATCGTCTGGCCCCTGCCCATCGCGCCGTTCCACATCATCATCACGCCCATGAGGGTCGAGCCGGACGCCCCGGCGATGAAGGCCGCCTGCGAGCTCGCCGGGCGCCTGGCGGCGTCGGGGTTCGATGTGCTGGTCGACGACCGCGACGAGCGCCCGGGCGTGAAGTTCAAGGACGCCGACCTGATCGGCATCCCCATCCGCCTGACCCTGGGCGACAAGGCCCTCGCCGAGCACAGCGTGGAGTTCAAGGAGCGCCGCGACCGCGAGAGCAAGGGCGAACTGGTGAAGATGGACGCGGTCGTCGAGCGCTGCCTGCGGGCGGCGGGGAGCGTGAAATGAACAGATCAGTCATCGTCTGCGTGATGGGAACGGCGCTGGCCCTGCAGGGGTGCATCATCGTGAACGACGCCGGCCCGCGCGACGAGCGCCCCTCGGGCGAGGCGCGGCGGGTCGACGATGTGCTGAACGACCTCCACGACGCCGCGGCCAGGGCGCAGGAGGAACGCTACTTCAACCTCTTCGCGCCGGACGGTGTGTTCATCGGCACGGCGGAGGAGGAGCGCTGGACAGTCCCGGTCTTCCGCGACTACGCCCACGCCCGCTTCTCGACCGGGCAGGGGTGGACCTACACGCCGTCGGAGCGGCATGTCTTCGTCAGCCGCGATGGCGAGACCGCGTGGTTCGACGAGATGCTCGACAACGCCAAGTACGGGCGCTGCCGGGGCACCGGGGTGCTGGTCCGCATCGACGACGACTGGAAGATCGCCCAGTACCACCTGACGGTGCCGATCCCCAACGACCTTCTCCCGGGCTTCGCCGACCAGATCCGCGCGCACCACGCGGGGAACTGACCGACTCTCCCCCTCCCCCCGCCCGAGGGTGGGGGTGGGGGTGGGGGTGGGACGGGCGGCCCGCCCGTCTCTCCTCACCCTTCC
>DOJA01000142.1:0-7403 GCA_003511945.1 Phycisphaerales bacterium
GCCCTTCTTCTGCTCCTGGCCGGTTCCGGCGCTGCGCTGGGGGCCGACGACGCGACCGACGCGCTGGGCCGGCGCGCGACGAACGGCACGACAACGACCCTCGCTTTCAAGAATGTGACCGTGGAGCAGGTGGTGCCCTTCATCGTGGAGACGACGGGCAAGGTGGTGCTGCCGCAGGCGGAGGTGCTGACGCGCCGGGTCACCATCCTCAACGACCGGCCCATCCCGCAGGCGCAGGCGCTGGACCTGGTGTTCCTGGCGCTGCAGCAGGCGGGGATCGCGGTGGTCGAGACGCGCGACCTGATCACGCTCCGCGACATCTCCGAGGTGGATCGCCAGAGTGTGCCGGTGCTGGGGGCGGAGGAGTCCACCCTCGAGCGGACCGACCTGGGAACGATGGTCGAGAAGGTGTTCGCGCTCCGTCATGCGTCGGCCAAGAACCTGGGCGACATCCTCAAGGACGCGGTGCCCGACTACGGCAAGCTCTTCGTGGACGAGCAATCGAACCAGGTGGTTGTGCGCGGGAACATCTCGCTGCTGCAGCGGGTCGAGCGGATTGTCGTCTCGCTCGACCGCCCGAGCACCGCATCGCTCACGACGGCGACCTTCCGGCTGCGGTTTGCTGACGCGACGCAGATCGCGCAGAACATCCGCGACCTGTACGAGCAGCAGTCCTCGGCGCGGAACCAGGGCGCGGGGACGAGCCCCGCGGACCGCATCCAGCGCTTCTTCGGCCCGCAGGGCGCCCAGCAGGAGGGAGGGCGCGGGAACCAGCGGGGCGGGACCACCGGGCGGGGCACGGACGAGGCAACGCCGGTGGGCGCGTCGCAGAACCTCCGCGTGACCGCGAACACGCAGCAGAACTCCGTCACGGTGCTGGCGGAGGAGCCCGTGATCGCGCAGATCCGGCGCCAGGTCGAAGAGGTGTGGGACCGTCCGCTGCCCGAGGAGGCGGTGGTGCCCAAGATCTACGACCTCAAGAACACGGACCCGATCAAGGTGCGCGACCTGCTCGAAGGGCTGTTCGGCACGCCCAGCAGCAGCGCCGGCACCGGGACCACCGCGTCGGCCTCGCAGGGCGTGGGGCGCCTCGCGGGGCAGTTCTCGTTCCAGGCGGTGCCGGAGGCGGGGCGGCTCGTGGTCATCAGCAAGTCCCCGGACAACCTGTTCGTGATCGATCAGATTATTGAGGGACTGGACCAGCCGCAGACCGCGGGGCTGCCGGAGATTGTGGAACTCAAGCACGCCTCGTCGGAGGAACTGGCGGAGCAGTTGAACACGCTGCTGGCGCAGGAGGGCACGCTGGCGCAGATCCGTCGTGCGGAGTCGGGGCTGAGCGCCGATTCGAGCAACGCGAGCCCGTTCGCCTCAGACGGGGACGGGGATCAGGCGGCGCAGGACGATGCAGAGGCCTCGCCGGAGCTCATCAACTTCTGGTGGCAGCGGGCCAGGCCCCCGGCGGACAGCCGCGGGGCGTCGAACCTGGTGTCGCGGATCCGCATCGTGCCGGTGTGGAGGCAGAACGCGGTGATGGTGCTGTCGCCCCCGGAGTACCGCCAGTCGGTGGTGGACCTGATCCGACGCCTGGACCAGCCGGGGCGCCAGGTGCTGATCAGCGCCGTGGTCGCGGAGATCTCGCTGGAAGACGCGACGGCCCTGGGGCTGCGCTGGTCGAGCCAGACGCTGACTCCGACGAACCCGGACAACGCGGTCTCGCTGGGGTTCGAGAGTCTCAACACGCAGAACAACTGGCTGAGCGGGCTGTTTGACACCTCGGTGCTCAATGTCAACGCGGACCTCAATGTGCTGCTCCAGGCGTTGTCGGAGAAGACCGCGATCAATATTCTGTCCGAGCCGCGCATCTTCACGGCGGACAACCAGGAGGCGGAGTTCTTCGACGGGCAGGATGTGCCCTTCGTGACGGACTCGCAGGTGAACAACAACGGGAACCTGGTGCAGTCGTTCGACTACCGGGCGGTGGGCATCCAGCTGCGGGTGCGCCCGCGGATCACGGTGAACCGCGATGTGGACCTGCGGGTGAATCTGGAGCTGTCGTCCATCCAGCCGGAGCAGACGCTGTTCGGCGGGTTCATCGTGGATCGGCGTGAGACGACGACGCAGCTCATCGTCCGCAACGGGCAGACGGTGGTGATCTCGGGGATCCTGCGGAGCGAGGACTCGGACATCAAGCGGAAGGTGCCGCTGCTGGGGGACATCCCGCTGATCGGGCTGCTGTTCACCTCGACCGACACGGTGGTGCGGAGCACCGAGCTGGTGGCGTTCATCACGCCGATCGTCGTGGACAACCCCGACGAGGTGCGCGACTTGAACCAGCCGTTCCGTCAGCGCCTGGACGAGCTGCGCAAGGAACTCGGCGCGTCCCCAACCCTGGACCCGGGCGTGGACGAGCCCGCCGCGGCTTCGTCCCCCGAGCCGCCCGCCAAGGCGGAGACGCCGTGAGAAGGGCGTCGGTGCCGGGCGCGATGTTGGCTCTGGCCCTGCTGGGGGCGTGCGTGTCGGCGCCGGCGCGCCCGGGGCGGGGCGTCGCGGTGAGGCCAGAGCGCACGGCGGCTCGCCCGCGTGCGGCGCCAACTGCCGCAGCAACCCCGGAACTTCCCAGCGGCCCCGTGGCCGCTCCTGCAACGGACGCGCGGTCGGTCAATTCCAGCATCGTCGTCAGCGTCGCGCCGCTGGGCGTGGCGCCCTACGACGGGCAGACGCTCCCGCTGGTGTCGCCCGACGGACGCTTCGTCGCGGTGCAGACGGGCGAAGCGCCCACCTGGGCGACGGTCCTCGCGCAGCGCGACGCGGCGGCGCCGCTGTTGACCTCGATCGAGGTCTACGACCTGACAGCGGTCCCTCTCAAGCGGGTCGAGTGGCCCGCGCCGCTCCCGCCGGGGCTGCTCCTCGGTGCAAGCACCGGCTCTGGCTGGTTCAGCGCGGAGCGCGTGCTCCCCGACGGCGCGCGCACGGTGGAGCGCGTCGCGTGGGTCACCGGCGCGCCGGAGTCGCTGGGCGCGGACTCGCGGGTGCTCGCGGCATACACGGAGGGCGGTGGGCTTTCTGCGTGGACGGATCGCGCTTCGGACGGGGTGGACGCCGCGCTGGTCATCCGCAGCGAGGGGCGTGAGTCGCGGCGCTCGGAGCCGGGGGTGTCGTACATGCGTCCGCTCGTCGATGGGCCACGCCGGGGCGTGTTCGCCTTTGCGCTCGGCGCCAATGGGGCGCTGGAGGTCCGTCGCGTCGAGCCGGCGTTCGGGGCGTCTGCGATCGTGCGCGCCAAGCGGACCATTGCCCGTGGTGCGGACGCCCTTGTGGCCCATCAGGCGGCGTCGGGCGCGAGCGTCCCGCCTCCGGCCCTCCAGGGTGAACCGGAGGGTCCGTCTGAGGCGCCGCTCCTGCTGTACTTCGACCCCGGCGCGGGCCGGATGGCGGTGTTCGACGCCTCATCGGGCGGGGTGACGCTCCTGGCCCGCGGCTCGATCGCCGGGTGCTGGCTGCGCGACGCGGGCGGGCTGGCGCTCTTCCTGACGACGCCCGAAGGGCTGGTGTTCCAGCGCTTCGATCGCGAGCCCCCCTCCCGGGGCGCCCCGGGGGGGTGGCGGGCGTCGCCCACGGCCCGTGTGCTCGCGGAGCCCTGGGTGGCTCGTGCGACGACGGACCCCGACCGGCCCTTCGTGCTGATCGGCCCGGCAGGCCCCGGGCAGGAGTCGCTGCTGCGCCTGGCGGCCATGCGGGTGGTGCCGAGCGGGCCGGAGCGCTGAGCGCGTCAGTCCCCGCGCACGACCCGCGTGGCGGGAACAGCGAGGCCCTCGGCGGTCTCGATGTGCGCGCCGAAGCCCCAGGCGCCGCGGTCCTGACTGATCTTCAGGAGCAGGGTGTTCAGGCCGCGCTGGAGGCGCACGGGCACGCGGTCCTGGCGGGAGCCGTAGCCGCGCGAGACCTGGTTCCGGTGGACCTCCGTGCCGTTCAGCCACGCGGCCACGCCGTCGTCGCTTCCCAGCGCCAGCACCGCGTGGGCGTCGTGGTCGGCCTCGATGAACGAGAGGGCGTAGGCGATGGCGTCGTCGGCCCGTTGCCCGAAGGCGGCGTGGAGGTCGACGAAGAACTCGCGCTGCGGGTCGTCGCCGGGCTTGAGGGCGCGGTCGATGCGCTGCCAGCCGATGGTCCCGCCGCGACCGTCGTCGTGGCGCCGGGTGAGGGAGGCGTCGGTCTCCGGCCCGAACTGCCGGCCCAGCTGAATGGGCGAGAACTTCTCATGAAAGGGTCCGATGACCCACCAGCCGTTGATCGAGGGAAGGACCGACTCGACGAACGGGAGCACGATCGGTCCGGCGCCGGGACCGCTGATTTTCACTTCGGCGCGGACGGTCGTCTGCTGAAGCACGCTCGGCGTGCGCCATCTGGCCTCGACAACGGTGAGTGGCCCGTCGGCGAACTCGCGCCGCGACAGCCGCTCCCACCTCCCGTGCTCGGCCCCCGCCCCCGGGATGTCCACGCGGGCGTCCAGGCCCTGCCCTCGAGGGACTGTGGCGCGGGCGCGGGTGACGATCTCGCCCGGCGCGAGCCCCTCGGTGGTGAACTCCAGCACGCAGGAGACTCCCAGCAGGCGGCACACCGTCTCGTGAACCGCGCCGGGGTCCGCGCCGCACGCGGCGGCGGCGCGGGCGAGGGTCCAGTTGTCCGCGCCCGCGACGGCGGACTCGAGCGCTGTGGCGAACTCCGGGTCGGGCATGGACGCGGAGGTGAGCCCGACGACCGAGGCGATGTGCTCCGGGCACCGCTCGCCCAGCACGGAAGCGACGGATCGGAGCATCCGAGCCCGCCCGCGCAGACCCCGCCGGAGCGCGCCATCGTCGCGCTCGCTCAGCGTGACCTCGATCTCCAGTCCCTCGCGCACGCTGCGGGGGCCGGTGCGCACGATGATCGCCAGGTCCTGGCGGTCGTAGGACCACGAACCCGCCCCTTCACCCGCGGGCAGATCTCCGGCGTTGAGGCGGACGCTGGCTGCGGGCCAGCGGTCGCTGAGGCGCACTTCGTACGAGCGCTCCTCCAGCATCCCGGGGAACGAGCCCTCGGCGGGGCCGATGCGCACGACCAGCGTTCGGCCCCGCTGTTCGAACGAGACCGGGGTCCAGGCGCACTGGCCCTGTTCGTAGCCGCCGGACTCGCCGTCGTCCTCATAGAGGCGGGTTGAGCCCCGGTCGCCGGGGAACACGCGGAGGATGAGCGGGTCGAGCGGGCGCTCGCGCGAGTGGCGCATCGCGGGGGCCATGGGAATGATCGCTCCCTCGGAGGCCCACAGGGGGGCTTCGTCGATGGGCACGAGGGCGAACGCGTCCGTGCCCCCCGCCAGCGATTCACCCGTGAACCAGTTGGTCCATCGCCCGTTCGCGGGCAGGGGCGGCAGCCAGACGCTCCACGCGGCGGCGCGGCTGGTTCGATCGGCCCGGGCGGTGACGGGGGCCGCCAGCAGGTCCGGCCCGAAGAGGTACTGCCCGGGGTTCTCGTACGCGCGCGCCTCGTGGGGCCAGTGCAGGTACAGCGGACGGCAGAGGGGCATCGCGGTGTCGTAGCACGCGCGGGCGCTGGTGTAGGTGTAGGGCAGCAGGGCGTAGCGGAGCAGGAAGGCCTCGCGCATGGCGCGAAACTCGCGCGCGGGCGAGGCCCAGATCCGGCGTTCGCCCTGGGGATTCTTGCTCGTGTGGGTGCGCAGCACAGGGCTGAGCGCGCCGAACTGGACCCAGCGGGCGTAGAGCTCGGGCTCGACCGGGCCGGGCTGGTGCCCGCCGATGTCGTGGCTCCAGTAGGCGTAGCCGACCTGGCCGGCCATCGCGGTGAACCGCGGCTGCCACGCGAGCGAGGCCCAGGTGCTGTAGGTGTCGCCGCTGAAACCGATCGGGTAGCGGTGGTTGCCCAGCCCTCCCCAGCGGCTGAAGACCAGCGGGCGTTTGCCGACGCGGAGGTTGGTCTCGTCGTTCGCGGGGTTCTGGCGCCAGCGGAGGTCCTCCCAGTGGAGGTGGTTCAGCCACCACAGCGGGTCGAGCCCGGGGACATTCGTCTGCGTGCCCTGCTGCCAGTCCATCCACCAGAAGTCGATGCCCTGCTTCTCCAGCGGCCAGTGCAGGTGTCGGAAGTAGGCGTCCACGAAGGCGGGGCTGGTGCAGTCGAATGGGATTCGATCGACCGCCGCGGGGTCGAGCCCCAGGGCACGCGCGACGGGTTCGAAGGCGTCCTCGTGCTTCCCGACGCCGTCGGCGGGGTGGAGGTTGAGGGAGATCATCAGCCCTTCGCCCCTGGCCCAGGTTAGGAAGCTCTGCGGGTCCGGGAAGCAGTCGCGGTTCCAGGTGTAGCCGGTCCAGCCGTCGAGGTGCCAGTCCATGTCGATGACCAGGACATCGACGGGGACATCGTGGCGCCGGAACTCGCTGACGAGCGTGCGCAGTTCGGCGTCGGTGTAGGCCCAGTACCGGCTCCACCACGAGCCGAAGACATAGCGGGGGGGCATGGGGATCCTGCCGGCGGCCCGCGCGAAGTCGTGCAGCGCCGTGCTGTAGTCGCGCCCGTAGCCGAAGAACCACCAGTCGATCTGGCCCCGGGGCGCGTCGCGGGCGACGAGCCAGTCCCACCCGCGCGGGCCGGATACCGCTCCCGAACCCGGTTCGAACACAAGGCGCGTGGTGTCGTCGATGACGACCCACCCGTCGCGGGAGAGGAGGCCGGGCTCGACGGGGCAGGCGCCGTCGACGCCGTCGAGGGTGCGGGTGGTGCCGCCGAGATTGGCGCGGTCGACATCGCCGGGCTTCCAGGTGCGGCGGACGCCTTCGAGGGTGAACTCGACGCTGAGGTTGGCGCGGTTGAACGGTTTACCGTCCTGGGAAAAAAAGACGCGGAGCGCGCCGGTGTCGATCGTCGTGCGCAGGCCGTGGCGCTCGACGGCGAAGCGGGGGACTTCGAGGCGCCGGTTGACGAAGGCCTGCGAGGCGCGGTCCTCGAACTGGGCGGTTGGTGACCATTCCATGCGCACCAGCCGGTCGGTGAGCACGGTGAAGCGGGCCGCGGAGCCGTCGGGGTGGGGACAGAGGACCATGGCGCGGTCGTCGGCGCGGGGGTTCCACCCCGGGTTGTGCGTGGGAGGCTCGGCCGTTGTCGTTGTCGCGTTCGCCATCGTCGCCACGAGGACTCCGATCATGCGGCGCGTGAGGAGGAGCCATGGGATCGCGCGCGCCACGGGGGTCCGATGGTACCCGGCGGCGTACCCTGAGCGGGTCGTGACCGCCTTGGACCCCGCCAGCCCGGTGGCCGCTCTGGAACGCTGGTTCGGCGCGCGCGGGTGGGCCCCGTTCGAGTTCCAGCGCGAGGCGTGGGGGGCGTACCTGGCGGGGCGTTCGGGGCTGGTGCAC
>DOJA01000142.1:7514-8008 GCA_003511945.1 Phycisphaerales bacterium
CGGGGGTGGGGAAGTCGCTGGCGGTGTGGATGGGGCCGCTGGCGGAGGCGCTGGAAAATGGAGACGCGCGCCCGGAGGGGTGCCGGGTGGTGTGGCTGACTCCGATGCGAGCGCTGGCGGCGGACACGGTGCGCGCGCTGCGCGCACCACTGGCGGACCTGGGGCTCGCGGGGTGGACAGTCGAGCAGCGCACGGGCGACACTTCTTCGTCGATCAAGGCCCGCCAGCGGACCCGGCTGCCGGCGGCGCTGGTCACGACGCCCGAGTCGCTGTCGCTGCTGCTCTCGTACCCCGGAGCGCGGGAGCGCTTCTCGTCGCTGCGCGCCGTGGTGGTGGATGAGTGGCACGAGCTGCTCAGCACCAAGCGGGGCTCGCAGACGGAACTCTGTCTGGCCCGGCTCCGGGCGTGGAGTCCTGCGCTGCGGACCTGGGGGCTGTCGGCGACGCTGGGCAACCTGGACGAAGCGATGGCGGCGCTGATGGGCGGCGGCTGC
>DOJA01000272.1 GCA_003511945.1 Phycisphaerales bacterium
GTGCGGGTAGCTACGGAGGGGTCTGGGGTCTGGGGACGGGGGACTGGCTGGTGCGCGAGCAGGCGGTAGTGCTTGGGGGGGCGGGCGCCCTGCTCGATCATCTTGACGGCGGCGGCGGCCATCTCGCCGGGGTCGGAGCCCATGATCTGGCCGACGAGCGGGAAGTCCTCGTCGCCCCCGGGGACATTGTCGGCGATGTCGCCCAGGTCGGCCTTGTCGAACCCGCGCCCCCCGGAGAGCAGGGAGCGGTCGAGCAGGGCCTCGGTCACGCAGCAGGGGCAGCCGTGGCGGCGAGCGATCAGGCGCATGGCGGCGTCGGAGTAGCCCGCGAGCCCGGCCTGGAAGAAGGGGGCGTCGAACCCGGGAACAAGGGAAGCCAGGCGCGGGTCGGTGCGGTGCGCGCGGGCCGCCTCGGCGGGGTCGATGAGCTCCACGCCGGGAGCGACGGCGGGCGCCGGGGGCGTCGCGTTGCGGCTGTTGCTCTCGCACGACATCGAGGCGAGTATAGGAGGCGCATGTCCTTACCTATCCCTCACCGGCGCGCGGGGCTGGCGGTTGTGCTTGGGCTCTTCGCTGCGGCGCTGCTCGCGGGCTGCCATGCGCAGCGCCGGATCGACGGCGGGCGCCCGTTCCCGACAACCCTCGCGCAGGCGGGGGTGAGCGATGTGCAGGTGCAGCGCGCGGGCACGACCATCCGGCTGACCAACACCTCGGCGCGTACGCTGGGGCCGGGGGTGATGTGGATCAACGGGCAGTTCGCACGCGAGATCGACGCGATCCCGATCGGCGCGAGCGCGTCGTTCGCGCTGGCGGACTTCCGCAATGAGTTCGGCGAGCGGTTCCGCGCCGGCGGCTTCTTCGCGACCGAGCCGCCCGATCGCGTGGTGCGGGCGCAGGTGGAGCAGAACGGCTCACTGACCGGGCTGATCGTGGTGGGGGGCGGCGAGGAGTGAAGTCGTCGTCGCGGGGTTCCTGCCGCCGAGAGGGGTTCAGCGGTCAGAAACGAAAAACCCACCATACCGGGGGAAGTACGGTGGGTAGGAGGGAAGAAACACGTCAACGGAAGTATACCCCGCGCCCCGGCAGATGCCAGACCTGTCCTGAAAAAATCTGATCCCCCGGGACCGTCCGGAGGGGGAGGTCGCCACAACCTGTGTAGGCCATGCCAGTTGCGTTCCTGGGCGCGGATTGGGCGGGGAGCCACGGGAACCCGGCGGAATCGGGGACGAATGGTGGAGCGGTCCGGGAAAGGTGTGTTGTAAGGATAATGTTCGTGCGAGACGAGATTTCGACCTGGCGGATCCGGGCGCTGGTGGCGGCGTGCTGCGGGGCTGTTGTACTGGGTTCGTCCGGTCGGAGTGCATGGGCTCAGGAGGCCCCCGATCCGGTCGCGACGGCGCCGGAAGAGCCGGAAGAGCCGGAGAAGGCGGGGAAGCCGGAGAAGGCGGAGGAGCCGGAGCAGCCGGGGGGGGGGTCGGCGGTCGAACCTGAAGCGCTCGATGAGGAGGGCGCGGCGTCGTCGCGACGCGAGGCGCGCGAGGGCGATGCGGTCGTCGTCGTGATGCAGAGCGGCGAGAAGGTGCAGGGCGAGTTCGTCGGGCAGAGCGAGCGCGAGCTGGAGGTGAAGGTGGCGTCGGTGACGCTGCGGATCGATCGGTCGACGGTGGAGCGGGTGATCGTGCTGGACCCGCCGCGGGAACGGTACAAGCGGATGCGGGCGCTGATCGGGGACGAGGATGTCGATCGGCTGCTGATGCTGGCGGACTGGCTGCGGCGGGAGAAGCTGTACGAAGAGTCGCTGAGAGAAATCGAGCATGTGCTGACGGTGGCGCCCAACGACGGGACGGCGCTGCGTCTGCGGGCGGTGGTCGAGAACCTGCTGGCGCTGGAACGCCGCGGGCGGGCGCAGGAGCAGGTGCGCAAGGTTGAAGGGGCGCCGCAGCCGGCGGAGGCGCCCGCGGGGTCCGCGGCTGCTACGCGCCCCAGGCCGGGAGAGTTCCCGGTGCTGCGCCCGGACCAGATCGCGCTGATGAAGGTGTACGAGGTGGACCTGCGCGATCCGCCCAAGATGGTGGTCGAGCGCGAGGTCATCGACCGGCTCATCCGGGACCACGGGGACAACCCGCTGATCCCCACGACGCGCGAAGGGAAGGAAGCGCTGTACCGCATGGCGCCGGCGGAGATCCTGGACCTGATGTTCCGGGTGCGGGCGCGGGAGCTGTACGAGCGGGTGCAGGTGCTGGAACTGCCCAGGAGCATCCGCAAGTTCCGGGACCAGGTGCACGCGACCTGGCTGGTGAACACCTGCGCGACGACGCGGTGCCACGGGGGCTCGCAGTCGGGGCGCCTGCGGCTGACGAACTACCGCCCGACCTCGGACGAGAGCGTGTTCACGAACCTGTTGATCCTGGAGCGGTTCAGGACGGCGTCGGGCGAGCCGCTGATTGACTACGCGGAGCCGGAAAGGTCGGTGCTGCTGCAGATGGGGCTGCCCCGGGACGACTCGCTGCACCCGCACCCGGTGGTGCCGGGGTGGACCCCCGCGTTCCGCAACCGCGAGGCACGCCGATTCGCGCAGGCGGTGGACTGGATCCGATCGATGTACCGCCCGCGCCCGGAGTACCCGGTCGAGTACTCACCCCCGGGCGAGACCCTCCCGACGGGCGGGGAGGGCGGGCTGCCGCTGCCCTCGGGGCCGGTGGAGCGGTAGGGGGGGTGGGAGGGACTGGGGTATGGGGACTGGGGTATCGGGACTG
>DOJA01000234.1:0-766 GCA_003511945.1 Phycisphaerales bacterium
CCCCACGGGAGCCCCCGTGAGCGCCCCCCGGTGCGTGCCCCGTGAGGGGTGGTGGCCCGGTGCGCCGGCGCGTACCCTCGGCGCATGCGCGACGAGCACGCTGGGCTGATGGGGGGAGGGTCGCGCCTGAGCGGGGCCGCGGCGATGTCGGCGGGGCTCGCGGGGCTGAGCGTCGCGGGGTGCCTGGTGGTCGGGGCGCTGTCGGTGATCGTCTCGCCCACGGTGCTGGGGGCGGTGATCGTGCTTCCGGTTCTCGGGCTGACGGGCGCGGGCCTGGGCGCGGCGGGGCTGCGGGCGATCCGCAGGTCGGGCGGGACGCTGACCGGGCGCCCGCTGGCGATCATCGGGCTGTTCGTCGGGATCATCTCCGCGGTGGTGCAGGGGTCGATGGGCGGGTCGATGGTGGCGACCTACCTCACGATGCGCTCGACGCTCGCCCCGGCGGCCCAGCGCGTCCTCAGCGCCATGAGCGCCCGCGACGACGCCCTCGTGCGCACGATGCTCGCCCCCGCGACGGCGAGCGCGCTGAGCGACGGACGGATCGAGGCCTTCATCGGCGCCTTCGAGCGCGAGTGCGGCCCGTTCCGGCGAGCCGCGTTCGATGTGCGCGTCATGAACGACGCCTTCACGCGCGTCCGGCTCACCGGGGGCGCGCCCAGGGGACCGGCGCCGGCGGGCGATCCGATGAAGCCCCTGCGCCTCGAGGGCGACTCGGGCGAGGCGCTCGCGTGGGTGACGCTCGATCAGGACGCGCTGAAAGCGGACC
>DOJA01000234.1:869-1042 GCA_003511945.1 Phycisphaerales bacterium
TCAGGACGCGCTGAAAGCGGACCGGGTGCTGCTGCTGGACGCGGTGGTCCTGCTGCCCGGCGGATCGGCGACAACGCTGCTGCCCGACGGGCCGGGCGCGGTGCTCGCGCGACACCTGGGACTGCCTGTCGGAGTTGACGGGCCGCCCTAAGCACTTCGTCTGCACGCGTCGC
>DOJA01000234.1:1063-1221 GCA_003511945.1 Phycisphaerales bacterium
GCTCCGGGTCGTCAGCGAACAACTGGCCGCCTGACCATCCCCGGGCGAGCGACCGTCCCGCTTCAACTTGAGTGAAATCGCGCTCAGAGCGCGCACAGCGGTGGCTCGAGCGAGACACCAGCGGGTGCCGGGGTACGCCCATCGGTCGTGCCCCGTCT
>DOJA01000234.1:1319-2570 GCA_003511945.1 Phycisphaerales bacterium
GCTCACATCCACGGGGCACGCGGCACGCGGCGTACCCCGGCACCCGCTGAGGTCAGGTCCGCACCGTGCTCGCGACGGCGAACACCAGCGCCAGCAACACGAGGCAGGGCATGAACGCGCCGAACGCGGGCGGGAGCCCCGGGATCGCAACCGAGGTGGCGGCGGCGGAGGCGGCGAACCCGGCGAGCGCGATCGGCGCCGCGCGGAGCGAGGCGCCGAGCGTTCCCCCCGGCTGCTTCACCAGGAACAGGGGCAGGGACGCCCAGAAGGCGAGCAGGGCGCTGATGAGCCCGGAGACGCGTCCCCAGCGGAGCCGGTCCAGTCGCTCGCGGGCCCGGGCGTCGAGCCCTTCCTGCGCGGCCATCTGCTTCAGTTGGCGCCAGGAGAGACTCTGCGCGAAGCCCTGGAGGTAGGCGGCCTTCAGCCGCGTGGGGTCGAGGTTGGTGTCGATGGTGCCGATCGGTCGCGCCGGGGCGTTGGCGTCGGGGGATGTCCGGTCCTGCGCCAGCCCGCCTTCAAAAAGCCACCGCTCGCCTTCCCAGCGGGCGCTGGGGGCGGTGATGACGCGCCGGAGCTCGCCCGTGTCCGTGCGCTCCCAGATCCACAGGGCGGTGAGGGTGTCGGTGGCGTCGTCGAATCGCTGGGCGGCCCAGAGCCGGTCCTGAGCGTCGCGGACGAGGGCGACGGGGAAGGCGTCGATGACGCGCTTGCCGCTGTCGGCGGGGTCGCGAGCAAGCAGGTGGGCGGAGGGCGGGATGAGCCGCTCCTGGGTGAGGGCCTGGAGCGCGAGCATGAGGGCCGCCACGGCGAGGAAGGGTCGGGCGGCGCGGTTGAGACTGATCCCGCCCGCAAGCATGGCGACGAACTCCCGGTGGCGCCCGAGGAGCGCGCAGGTGAAGCCCATGGCCGCGATGAGCACCACGGGGTTGAGGTAGACAAAGAGCTGGAGCAGGCGCGGCAGCCACAGGTCGATCACGAGCAGGGCGGTGGTGACGATGTGCCGGAAGGGGGTGTCGTCGCGCCCGCCCGCCTCGGCTGCGCGGGTGGCGGCGTCCGAGAATCGCCGCAGGTTGACGACGACATCGACGCTGACGATCAGCGAGAACAGCACGACCAGCAGCGTGAGGATGTTCAGCGCGAACAGGCGGGCGATGTACCGGGCGAGGATGCTCATCGCGCCCCCCCCGCCCCCCGCGTCCCCCGCGTCCCCCGCGCGTCAATCGCCCGCGCCAGCAGGGCGACGACGATCGG
>DOJA01000201.1 GCA_003511945.1 Phycisphaerales bacterium
GGCGGGCCGCCCGTGCCACCGGGAGAAGGAGAGGGAGAAGGAGAGGGAGAAGGAGAGGGAGAAGGAGGGGGAGAAGGAGGGGGAGAAGGACGGGGGGTCGAGCGGGCGGTGCTGCGGGAGCGGCTGGAGCGGGAGCTGCGGATTCTTTCAGAGAAGGGGATCAGCGCGTACTTCCTGATCGTGTGGGACTTCGTGAACTGGGCGCGTCAGCGGGGGATCCCGGCGCTGGCGCGCGGGTCGGGCGTGGGGACGATGGTGGGGTACACGCTGGGGCTGAGCAACGCGTGCCCGGTGAAGTACGGGCTGCTGTTCGAGCGGTTCACCGACCCGGACCGGAGCGAGTACCCGGATATCGATATCGACCTGTGCCAGGACGGGCGGGCGGCGGTGATTGACTATGTGCGGCGCAAGTACGGGCATGTGGCGCAGATCATCACCTTCGGGACGATGAAGGCGCGGGCGGCGGTGCGGGATGTGGGGCGCGTGCTGGGGCTGCCACTGGCGGAGACCGACCGCGTCGCGAAGCTGATCCCGGAGGAGTTGAACATCACGCTGGAGCGGGCGCTCGAGCAGGAGCCGGACCTGCGGGCGGCGTACGAGGGCGATGCGCGGGTGCGACGCGTGATCGACAACGCGCGGGTGCTCGAGGGTCAGGCGCGGCACGCGAGCGTTCACGCGGCGGGGGTGATCGTGGCGACGCGCCCGCTGCACGAGATCGTGCCGCTGTACAAGCAGTCGGGCAGCGAGGATGTCGTCACGCAGTGGGACGGGCCGACCTGCGAGAAGGTCGGGCTGCTGAAGATGGACTTCCTGGGGCTGCGCACGCTGAGCACGATCGAGAAGGCCAAGCGGCTGATCCGGGAGACGCTGAGTGAGGGGGCGATCTGGGAGGCGATCGGAGGGGGGATCAGCCACGGAGGCACTGAGGCACGGAGAGGGAGGGGGGGTCAAGGCGGGGAGGAGAAGGATGGGGAGGACACAGGCGGGAC
Source organism: Phycisphaerales bacterium (assembly GCA_003511945.1). Taxonomy (GTDB): domain Bacteria; phylum Planctomycetota; class Phycisphaerae; order Phycisphaerales; family UBA1924; genus UBA11155. The sequence continues at coordinate 990 of DOJA01000201.1, forward strand.
GCCTGTGCCACTAGGGGGAGTAGGGGGGAAGAAGAAGAGGGACACGGGCGGGCCGCCCGTGCCACCGGAGGCAGGAGGAGGAGGAAGAAGGGGAGGAAGCAGTGGAGGAAGTGGTGGAGGAGCGGGGGGTGAGGATCCGCTGGACCTGGATCGGTTGTCGTACGACGACCCGCGCGTGTTCGAGATGTTCGCGCGGGCGGACACGACGGGGGTGTTCCAGTTTGAGTCGGGGGGCATGCGCCGGCTGCTGGTGGAGATGAAGCCGGACCGGCTGGAGGACCTGATCGCGGCGAACGCGCTGTTCAGGCCGGGGCCGATGGACCTGATCCCGGCGTACAACAAGCGCAAGCACGGGGTGGAGGATGTGCCGCGGATTCATGAGATTGTGGACCGGTACACCGCCGAGACCTACGGCGTGATGGTGTACCAGGAGCAGGTGATGCAGATCGTGCACGGGCTGGGCGGCGTCCCCCTGCGGGCGGCGTACACGCTCATCAAGGCGATCGGCAAGAAGAAGATGAAGGTGATCGACGCCGAGCGGGAGCGGTTCATCGCGGGGGCCGTGGAACGCGGGCTGGAGAAGCGCAAGGCGGACGAGTTGTTCGAGATGATCCTGAAGTTCGCGGGGTACGGGTTCAACAAGAGCCATTCGACGGGGTACGCGATCGTCGCGTACCAGACGGCGTGGCTGAAGACCTACTTCCCGAACCAGTACATGGCGGCGTTCCTGTCGTACGAGAGCCGGGCGCAGAAGGTGGAGGATTGGATCCGGTACAAGGACGATTGCCGTCGGACGGTGTTCGTGAACGGGAAGGTGGGGGTGGAGATCCACCCGCCGGACCTGAACAAGTCGGACGCGGACTTCACCGTGGTGTTCGAGGAGGGAGAGCCCCGCGATGCGCTGCACGGGCATGTGCGGTTCGGGCTGGGCGCGTTGAAGGGCGCGGGAGAGAAGGCGGTCGAGGCGATCGTCGGAGAGCGGAAGAAGGGGGGCCCGTACCGCGGGCTGTTTGACTTCTGCGAGCGGCTGGCGGCGGGGGCGGTGAACAAGGCGACGATCGAGGCGCTGATCACCTGCGGGGCGTTCGACGGGGTTCACGGGCGCGGGCAGCGGGCGGCGATGGTGGCGAGCATCGACGCGGCGGTGTCGGCGGGTCAGGAGGCGGCGCGGGACCGGGCGTCGGGGCAGGCGGCGCTGTTCGGGTTCGGGAGCGGGGAGGAGAGCGCCGGCGCAAAGGGCGCCGCGCGGGGCGAGCCGCCCCTCGCGCGGGCGAAGCCATGGGACATGGGAGAGATGCTGGCGAAGGAGAAGGAGGTGCTGGGGTTCTATGTCTCCAGCCACCCGCTCGACCAGCACGCGGGGACGATCGGGGCGTTTGCGAACGCGGACACAGCGTCGCTCAAGCAGCAGGCGCAGGACGCGCGGGTGATCGTCGGCGGGCTGGTGAAGTCGGTGCGTCCGATCGTGACAAGGAACGGGAAGTCGGCGGGGTCGCGGATGGCGATCGTGTCGTTCGAGGACCAGAAGGGGACGATCGAGGCGGTGCTGTTCTCGGAGACCTACGGGCAGTTCGGGGCGTCGCTGGTGACGGACTCGGTGGTGTTCCTGGTGGGGAAGGTGGACCACTCGCGGGGCGATGCGCAGGTGATTGTCGATCGCGTCGTGCCGGTGGAGTCGGCGGGGGCGTTCCTGGCGACGGGGGTCGAGGTGGAAGTGAAGGACGACGGGGAGAGCGGGGCGGCACGCGGCGCGCTGGAGACGATCGCGGGGCTGGTGCGCTCGGTGCGGGGCGCGGAGCCCGGCGCGGTGGCGGTGCCCCTGCGGCTTGTGATCCGCAGCGGCGGGCGACGGTACGACCTCGCTTGCAACGGCGGTTCGCAGGTGACGGCGACGCGGGAGCTGATCGGCCAACTCCGGCGCGTGGTGGGTGACGGCGCGGTGCGCGTGCGCGGCGGTCGGCGGGTGGAAGTGGCGGAGGGGAAGGGTCACCACAGGGGGCACAGAGAGCACAAAGGAAGACAGGGGGGCGGGGGGGGCGGGGAGTCGGAGTATTGAGCCGCTGACCCTCTGCACTTCTCTGTGAACTCTGTGTGCTCTGTGGTGAATGCTTGAAGGGCGAGTGCACCACAGAGGCGCTGGCCTTACCGGCCCGTCAGGACGACCACGCCGGCGAGGATCAGGGCGACGCCCAGGGTCTTCTTCAGCGTCATCGGCTCGCTGAGCACCAGCCAGCCCAGCAGCACCGCGGTGGCGGGGGCGAGGGCGAAGGCGATCGGCTTGATGCGCGAGATCTCGCCCAGCGAGAGGGCGGCGTAGAAGAAGATCATCGCGGCGGCGCCGGCGACGAGGCCGCTGCCCAGCGCGAGTTTGAGGAGGGTGACGGGCTCGGCGGTGCGCCACCAGCGCGCGGGCTCGTTGCCCAGGCGGTGGACCGCGATGGCGTACGCCGCCCAGATGAAGGGCAGGGCCACGGTGGAGCGGACCGCGATGGCGGTGAAGGGGCCGACCTGCTTCGTGTGCAGGACGCTCTTGGTGAACAGTTCGCCGACGCCCCAGCAGAGCCCGGCGAGGGCCGCGAGAAGGATTGCTTTCATGTCATCACCTGCCGCGCACTTGTACTGTAACCGCTCACAGATTGACTTGGAGAAGGACAGAGCGACAGGCGGGACGCCTGTCCCACCAGTAGGAGTAGGTCATTCTTAGAAGAAGTCGGCCATTCCCGGCATCCCCGCGCCGGCGAAGGCGGCGCCGAGGGCGTCGAGCATCGGGCGGTCGCCGGTGAGCCCGCCGGTGAGTTCGAGGACGCGGACGGGGGCGAAGCCGGTGTACGCCGCCGCCAGGGCGCGAATGTCGCAGCGGACCCCCCCGGAAGCCCCCGCCCCCCCGGAACCGCTGGCCCCCCCCGAACCTCCGCCCC
>DOJA01000256.1:0-694 GCA_003511945.1 Phycisphaerales bacterium
CAGGGGGGACAGGGGGGGGCAGGGGTGCCGGTGGGATACTCATTCTCGATACCGGTGCTGTCGGACACAGGGGGCGACACACTGGTGGAACTGCTGCACACGCTCGAACCGGCGCTGGGGGCGCTCGACCGGGCGCTGGGCGGTGCGCTGGCGGATGGGAGTGGCCCGACGCCGGAATCGATCGCGGAGCTTCGCGGGGCATCGACGCGGTACGCGCGGGAGTTCATCGGCGCCCTCCCTGCGCTGCGAGCGGGCGCGGAGCGATACGGCGAGCCGTTCAAGGTCTGCGAGGCGATTGTGAGCGTGAGCCGCGTGTCGCCCGGGGCGTCGGCGCACGCGTACGCCCGCGGCCTGGCGCGGCTCTCCGCGGCCCCGGCTGCAGCATCGGAACCACGCGCCGCGAGCGGTGGGACGCTGACCGTGATGGATGTGCGCCGGTCGCCCTTCGATCCGGAGGGTACAGGGGCGAGAGGGGCGCCCTGAGCCCTCAGCGCGAGCGCGGGGCGCGCCCGCCGAACCGCTGCTCCAGGAAGCGGGCGATGTAATCGACGACGCTCGAGCACTCGGGGATGTCCGGATTGCTGGTCGCGCCCATGGGCTCGAATCGCATGCCCCGGAAGCGGATGACGGCGTCATCGACGCTCAGGCCGTACTGCATCGCGAGACTGAAGGCGCGGCAGAAGGCCTGGCTCAT
>DOJA01000256.1:835-4064 GCA_003511945.1 Phycisphaerales bacterium
CCGACGGTGAGGTAGCCCTCGTGGTTGCCCACGCTGAACTTGTGGGTGATGGACTCGCGGGTCGCGGGGAGGACCTCGCGATGATGCGTCGGAGTGGCGTGAACGGCGGGCATGCGGTCCGCTTCTCCCTGGCGCGGGTCCATCTGAACGCTCCTCGTGGCCCCGCGCACGAGCCGGTCGGGAGTCACCACCCTATCGACCGGTCGGCGGCGGGCGGCTGAAGATTCCGCGCGCGGGGCGCTAGCCGAGAATACCGACCGTCCACCGAACGACGAGCGCGATGGCGGCCAGCAGTAGAACGAAGCCCGCTGTCCCCGAGCGAGTGGGACGGTGAGTCGCGGAAACCGCGACGCATCCGGCAGCCGCCGCACTCGCAGCGGCCTCGGGCGCCAGCGCACTGAAGCCGGAGAGGTAGGCGCCGGAGGCGAGCGACTCGCCGGCTTCGATGAACCACAGGCCCGCGCCGGTGGACCGGGCCTCCTTCGCGGCCAGGATCGCCAGCGACGCGACGCGGGCCACCCCCGCAGCCCCGACGCCCAGCGCCACGCCGAGGAGCGCCGCCCGCCCGGCGTCGCGCGGCGAAACGGCGCAGGCGAGCAAACTGCCAATGCCCAGCGCCACGCCGATCCACTTCGGTGGCGCGCTCGTGGTGATCCCGATGACGACCGCCCCCGCGGCGCTGATCATGCCGAGCGCGAGCACAGCGAGAGGGGCAAGAGTCCGCGACGGCGCCGGGCTGTGCGCACGCCGCAGGTCGGTGGACAGCCAGACCAGAGCGAGCACGCCAAGTACGAGCAGTTGCGCGTCGAGCAGCCCGACGCGGTCGGCGGCGGCGAGGAGCCCCAGAAGGACGGCGGCGCCGGCCCAGGCGGGGGCTTCCGCGCGGGATGCGGGCGGGCGACTGAAGATGAGCGTCACGGCCCGCGCCAGGAGCGCCCCGGCGACGACCGGACCGGCCAGGGACCAGCCGGGAGGCGCGGTGAGCGAGCGGTCCCCGGGCGCGCCGATGGTCAGCAAGGCCCTCGTGGCGGGCTCGGAGGCGACCGCACACCCGGCGCTGAACATCGCCAGCGCCAGCGGCGCCGCCATCGAGAGCGCCGTCGGCGCGTCAGGGCTGCTGGCGCCGTCATCGGGGGCTACAGCCACAGCGCCATCCTCAGCCAGTTGACGGTGCGACGGGTCCAGATCCAGGCGTAGGGACGACGGGCGACATCCAGTCGGGCGACTCCTTCCATGCCGGGGCGCATCCAGGTCTGGTCCGCCTCGCTGTCCAGGCGGGCCTCGGCGCGGAAGCCGGTCCGGCCGTCCGACTCGGTGGCGGCAGGGTCGATGGAGACGATGGTGATGGCGGCGTCCGCGTCGGGGCGGGCGGTGGTGGAGAGGGTGCCGCGGGCGCCCACGCCGAGGTCGGCGATGCGGTCCTCGGGGATGTGGACTTGGACGCGGAGCGCGGCCCCCGCGGCGATCTCAAACAGCGGCTCGCCCAGGCGCACGGCGCCCCCGACGCGCTCGCGCAGGTCGCCCCGGGTGATGACGCCGCTGATTGGCGCGAGGATGCGCGCGCTCTCGGTGCGCGCGCGGAGCAGGTCTTCGCGGGCGCCGGCCTCGCGGGCGGAGGCCTCGGCGATGAGGGCGTCGGCGGCCTTGCCCTCGCTCCGCGCGATGGCTGCCCGGCGCTCGGCGGCGGCGCGGGCGGCGGCGGCCTCGGCCAGTTGGAGCGCCAGTTCGCTGGTCTCGAGGCGCGCCAGCACCGTGCGGCCTGCGTCCACCGCGTCGCCCGGGCGCGCGGGGGCTTCGGCCAGCGTGCCATCGAACGGCGCTGGGACGACGCGGAGATCCTGCGCCAGCAGCAGCGCCGGCGCAACGGCGCGGTCCGTCCCGTGCAGCAGCAGCGAGCCGGCGATGAGCGCGAACACAGCCGCCGAGCCGAGCTTGGCCCAGGTGTGGCGGGGTCCGACAACCCACGCCCCCCAGCCACGGAGTTCGTCGGCGGCCCGGGCGCCGATCCAGCGATCGCGCCGCTTGGATTCGATGAGGCGCGGCGCGAGAAGATCAAGCGTCAATCGGGCGCCGTCCCGTTCCGGCGCACTGAGAGGGCGATCCGTGCGGCGTTCGACCACCAGCACACCGACGGGCGCCCCGCGCAGGCGGACGGGCAGGGAGGAGACCCACACCCCGGGCTGGCGCCGGGCGAGTTCGATGGTCTGCCGCGCGATGAACACGGCGCCCGCGGGCGGGCCTTCCGCGCCGGCGTCGATGTCCTCGTCCTGGTCGAGGCATTCGTCCATGGCGGCCTCAACGGCGCGGGAGAGTTCCGTGCTTCGGACCGGCTTGTCGGTGTGGCTGACGCTCTCCAGCCGGACGAAGCGGGAGTCGAGCAGGCCGAGCGAGACCCGTTCCGCATTCCAGGCGGCGCAGACCTCGTCGCAGAGAGCGGTGGCGATGGCGTGGAACCGATCCTGCGCGCCGGCGGCGGCCACGACGCGGAGCGCGGCGCGGGACGCGAGCGAGTCGGAGCGCTCGACTTCCAGCACCCGACGCGCTTCGAAGAGCGCGAGCGAGGCGCCCGCGAGGGTGATCGTCTCCGCGACGGCGCGGGGGTCGGCGACTCCGTCCGGCGCGAGCACCACGGCGCCGACCAGAGAGTCCATGGGAGCAACGACGATCGAACCCGCGGACTCCCACGCGCCCGAGCGAGCGACGCGGGCGGCCATGGCGGCGGCCTGCTCGAGCCACGCCGGGGTGGGCATGGCGGCGCTGAGGGCGGGGCACATTCCCAGGAGATCGACATCGCGGGCGCCGTCGGGGGCCGGCGCCCCGGGGCGGAGGAGCGCCACAGCGCGGGCGCCCGTCAGTGTGCGCACCGTGTCGGCCAGCAACGCGTGGAACTCGGCGGGATCGCCCGGAGACGACGCAGCGGCGCGGACCAGGCGTGCGGCCCCGGTCGCGCTCCGTTCTGTGGGCACGGCGCGGGTCACCGCTCGCCCAGCCACCAGCGCCGACGGATCGGCGCGCCGTAGCGCAGCCCGAACTTCTCGACGCCCGCGCCGCGGACGAGCTCCACGGCTTCCTCGACCGAATCGGTCACCACGATGCGGGCGGCATCGCCGGGGCCGATCGTGCCCACCGAGACGAGCGTCGATCGGATGAACAGGAGCATGGGCTCCCAGAACGCCTTGCCCATGAGGACAAGGGGGAAGTCCTGGATCTTGCCGGTCTGGATCAGCGT
>DOJA01000256.1:4193-4631 GCA_003511945.1 Phycisphaerales bacterium
GAAGAAGTAGCGGAAGGTGACGAAGTCGTCGAGGTAGGGGTTGGGCGCCTGCTCCATGGGGAGTTCAATGTTGCAGCCGATGGAGCGCCCGCCGGCCTCCTTCGCCCCGCGGTTGGCCCCTTCCATGATCCCGGGGCCACCCCCGGTCATGACGGTGAACCCGGCGCGAGCGAGGGCGCCTCCGACCTGGCGGGACAGCTCGTAGTACGGGTGGTCGGGCTTGAACCGAGCGGAGCCGAAGACGGTGACGCACGGGCCGACGAAGTGGAGCGCCCGGAACCCGCGGATGAACTCGGCCGCGATCCGAGTGACGCGCAGGAACTCAGACCCGCGGGAGCCCGGGCCGCGCAGGAACGGGGCTTCTTCGCCGGGGGGCGGGTGCTTGCCCCAGGCGCCGAGCGCGCCGTTGGACGCGGGCGGAGGCGGGGGCGGGGGTTG
>DOJA01000248.1:0-1974 GCA_003511945.1 Phycisphaerales bacterium
AGGTGCGGGCGGCGCGGCGGGTGTCGCCCGGGAGCGCCGGGCTGGCGGTGCAGGAGGGGCGTCTGGCGCTCCTGGCGGGGGATCGGGGGGCGGCATTGGCGGCGTTCGACCGCGCCGACGAGCTGGCCCGGGGTGACGCGAGCCAGCGCCGGTACATCGCGGCAACGCTGCGATCGGCGGGGCTCGACGCGGAGGCGGGCCGGTGGGAGTCGATCAGTACAGCCCCGCCATCCGACCGGCCATGACGATCAGCAGGGCGCAGAAGACGAGCCGCAAGGTGCGCAGACTCGAACGGTGGGTGAGCCCCGCGCCGAAGTACGCCCCGACCATGGCCGTGGGCGCGAGCACGAGGGCCATGAGCAGCGCGTCGCCCCAGCGCTGCCCGTGGGGGGCGAGCGTGGCGAGCTTGATCGTCGCCCCGACGCAGGAGGTGACGACCATCACGACGGCGCTGGCCGCGATGCAGCGCTTCAGGGGCAGGCGGCACGCGACATGCGCCAGGGGGACCGACACGATCCCCCCCCCGATGCCCAGCAGCCCGGCGGCGGCGCCGGTCACCACGCCGACGGCGCCGGCCCGCGGGACGGTCACTCGGGCGTGCTCGGGCGCGAAGTCGGACTCCTTGCGGCTGAGCTTCCAGAGGGTGTGCGCCACGACCCACACGAGGAACGACGCGAAGATCAGGCGCAGCGGCTCGTTCTCGAACTGGTTCGAGAGCCACACGCCCAGCCCGATCGACAGCAGGGCCGCGGGACCGAAGATCCGTACGAAGTCCCAGGGGATGGCGCGGGCCTTCCAGTGGCGGTAGGCCCCCGGAATGGCGACCGCGATGTTCACGACCATGGCGGCGGCCTGGAACAGGTGGATGTCGTCCCACGCCTTCCCGCGGAACACGACCGCCAGCGCAGGGATGATGACCACCGACCCGCCGATGCCCAGCATGCCCCCGGCGATCCCCGCGACCAGGCCGACGACAGCGAGCACCACGATGGCCCAGGTCTCGATCAGGCGCGGATCCCCTTGGTGACCAGGCCGGGATGGTAGACGGCTCCCCGTGCGGTGCGCGGGTATTCTGGGAAGGCGATGCCCGACATCCGGCTGGTGACGATCACGCTGAACCCGGCGGTGGACCGCGTGCTGGAGGCGGAGCAGTTCGCGGTCGGCGCCCATGTGCGGGCGCGTCGGATCGGGTGGTACCCCGCGGGCAAGGGGATCAATGTCGCACGGGTGCTGTCGGTCCTGGGGTCGCGGTGCATCGCCACCGGGCTGGTGGGCAAGGGCGAGCTGGCGATGTTCGAGGAGTACCTCGAACGGGTCGGGCAGGGCCGGGTCGTGACCCAGCTCCTGGTCGTCCGCGGGCGGACCCGCGACAATGTGACCATCACCGACCCGGTCTTCGACACGGAGACCCACATCCGCGACGAGGGCTTCGAGGTGCTGCCGGAGGATGTCCGGCGCATCGCCAGCAAGGTCGGGATGCTGGCCCGCGAGGACACCATCATGGCCTTCAGCGGCTCGCTCCCCCGGGGGCTCTCGCTGGGGGACTTCCGGTCCATGATCCACCGATGCAACGACCAGGGCGCTTCGGCGGTGGTCGACACGAGCGACCGCGTGCTGGAGGCCCTGCGGGGCGAACGCCTGTGGATGGCCAAACTCAACGCGGCCGAACTGGCCACCCTGTCGGGCATGGCGGCCGACACGGAAGAGCAGGCCATCGCCGCCGCCCGCGCGGTGGGCACGGTCGGCGGGGGCATGATCGAGCATGTGATCGCGACGCGGGGGGCCGCCGGGGCGATCCTCATCTCGCCCCGGGCGGAGCTGGTCGCGCGGGTGTTCGTCCACCCCGGGCTGGTGGCGAACACCGTGGGCTGCGGCGATGCGCTGCTCGCGGGGGTGCTGCACCAGTGGTGCCGCTCGTCGGACTGGACACGGGCGATGCGCGAGGGCGTCGCGGTCGCGACGGCGGTGGCGGTG
>DOJA01000248.1:2027-2567 GCA_003511945.1 Phycisphaerales bacterium
GGTCGCGACGGCGGTGGCGGTGAGCCGCAAGCCGGGGACATTTGAGATGAGCGATGTCGCGGAGTACCGCGAAGCCGCAACGGTGGAGCCAATCCCGGGGGTGCAGGCCCGGTAAGCGTCGCGCGGACTCATCATCCCGTGTGGCCTGCGGACAACAAGCCGCACAGAGCGAACGGGGGATGCACGGCTTCGTCCGGGAAACCGGGCGGGACGGGGCGTCGGGCTCTTACGAGGTCCGAGAAATCACGCGCTCCCGCGTCCGGGCGCTGGGTTCTCGCCCCTGCTCCCCCCTTGGGGGCACGGGAGGGGGCGAACTCTCAGACCTTGGCCCGTAACCCACGCAAGGAACGCGGGTTCTGGCACGATCCTCGCCTTGTCTGTCGGGTGCGACCGCAGGCCCAAGGCGGGACGGCACCGGAGCCACCCGGGCCGGTCCCGGAAGGGCAGGATGACCCGTCAGGAACGCGACCCCCCGATTCAGGTATAAATGAGGGCTGACTAGCTGGAGGGTCACGGGGGGTACCGGGGGTTCCGGGGGTT
>DOJA01000248.1:2609-5502 GCA_003511945.1 Phycisphaerales bacterium
AGTTCCGGGGGTTCCGGATTCCGGGGGGTCGCGGAGTGTGCCCGCAGGGAGACGCGGGCGCGGTCGTCGGAGGACGGATGGGCGAACGACTCGCTCGACCGGACTTGAAGCGACGGTGGCTTCGGAGCCGACCCTGCGATGAACCCAAGACACGACACCCGAGCCGATGTGATCACCTGGCGTCGCTTCGCGCTGGAGGCGGTGCTGTTTATCGGAGCAGCGTGGCTGGCCGCGGAGTCGGCGGCGTTGCTCAAGCGGGGGGGCGTGGGACCGGCGCTGGTGGCGCTGGAGCCCCGGCCTGAGCGGGGCGCTGAGGTGGTCGCGGCGCGGCCCGAGGCGCTGGACACCATCGCCGCGGCTCCCGAGCGGGCGCGGGCGGAGCGCGTCGCCGAGCCGGAGCGGGTTGTGCAGGCCGCCCCGGCACCCGCGCCCGAGCCCGAGAAGTTCATCACGCCGACGCCGGGGTTCAAGCGGTACTACGACGGGCGCCCCATCCGCCCCGCGCGGACGATCTGGATGACCGTGACCGCCTACAGCCCCGACGAGCGCTCGTGCGGGGACTCGGCCGACGGGATCACCGCGACCAACCATTCGGTGTGGACCAACGCGATGCGTCTGGTCGCCGCCGACACGCGGCTGCTGCCCTTCGGGTCGCTGCTGAGCATCCCCGGGTACGCCGACGGCGAGGTGGTGCCCGTGCTGGACCGGGGCGGGGCGATCAAGGGCAAGCGCCTGGATGTGCTGTACGCGACGCACGAGATCGCCCGCAAGTGGGGCGTGCGCCGGCTCCCGGTGGTGGTGTGGGAGTACGCCGACGGGAAGCCGGCGAAGATTCGCTGAGAGCACCTCTCCTGCTGTGTGCCATGGCCAACGCGCCGCGTTGGCTATGTCTTGAGGCGTGACGACACACACATAGCCAAGCCGCTGGCTTGGCCATGCCACACACCGTTCAGGGCTTCTTCGCGGGCTCGGGCTTGGTCACCTCGGTGGCGTTGAACTCGTAGCGGAACTCGACGAACGGCCCGACAAGGGGCGCCGAACCGGGGGCGCCCGAGGCGTCGTCGGCGCGCTTCATGTCGATCCTCGGCTGCACGCGCACGGTGCCGGCGAGGGTCCACTCCTTCTGCGCCGGCTCGAGGGTGATCGAGCGGCCGAAGCGCGAGGGGACGATGAGATCCACGCCCGGCTCGATCACCGTGCCGCCCGGAGCGTCCAGCAGGTCGCCCGTGAGGGCCGTGCCCCGGGGCGAAGTCTGCGGCGGGCCAGAAAGTCGGATGTGCCAGCGCACATCACCCGAGTGCGCCTTCTCCGCCTCGGCGGCCCATTGGGCCGCCTCGCGCTGGAACTTCAGCTGATCGGCCTTGCTGTCGCGCGGGAGCGGCGCGAGCTTGGCGGCGTATTCCGCCTTCAGCAGCGCCAGGATTGACGCGGGCGAGGAGCGCCCGGGACCGGGGGCGGCGCCGCCCGCGCCCGGTCCATCGGGCTTCTTCGCGGGCTGGCCGGCCATCTTGCGCAGGCGAGAGTTCTCCTCGCTCAGCGCCTTGATGCGCTCGACCGCCAGGGCGAGGTCGGCTTCCAGCTTGGTGACCCGGGCCTTCAGTTCGGCGTTCTCCTTCTCCAGATCGCTCTGGCCCCACGCCCGGGTGGCGGGCGCGAGAAGGATCGCCAGGGAGCACAGCACGACGAGGAGCGAGCGGGCGGGCATCAAGCGGCCTCCTGAGTGGGCGTCGGGCGCGTACTATACGACGCGCGCCGCGGACGGATTCCTGCAGGCCCCGAACGCACCGACCCATGCTGCCCAGCGTCACGCGAGACCACCCCCGACGACCGGAAGAGCTGCTGGGCGGGCGCCTCATGTCCCGGCTGGACCGGCTGGACCTGGCGAGCCGGCGCATCTTCGCCGGCAAGCTCGTGGGCGAGCGCCGGAGCAAAAAGCGCGGTCAGAGCGTCGAGTTCGACGACTACCGCACCTACACCCCCGGCGACGACCTGCGGTTCATCGACTGGAATGTCTACGCCCGCTTCGACCGCTTGTTCATCAAACTGTTCCTGGAAGAGGAAGACCTCGCGCTCCACCTGGCGATCGACGCCTCGGCGAGCATGGACACGGGGACCCCCAACAAGCTGGTCTTCGCCACGCGTCTGGCGGCGGCGCTCGCCTACATCGGGCTGGTGCAGAACAACCGCGTCGGCGCCACCGTCTTCGGCGTGCCCGGCGCGCCCGGTCCGGTTCGGATCGCCGACACGCGCGGGCGCCACCAGATGGCCCGGTTCGGGCGCGCGCTCATCGACGCCGTGTGGCCCGAAGGGCGGGGCGCAGCCGTCAGGGCGTCGCCGGCCCCGCCCCCCGGCGGGGCCTTCAACGAGGCGGTCGCGACGATCGCCCGCCTGCGCGTCGGCAAGGGTGTCATGGTCGTCCTGAGCGACTTCCTCGACCCCGGCGGCTACGAAGGCGGGCTGCGTGCGCTCGGGGCGGCCCGGGGGTACGACACCTTCTGCGCCCAGCTGCTCTCGCCCGGTGAGATCGACCCCGAGCGCGAGGGCGAGCGCGGGCTCGTCGGCGACCTGCGGCTCACCGACATCGAATCGGGGCGCAGCGCGGAGGTCACGCTGTCGCCGGCCCTGATCCGGCGCTACAAGGAGCGGCTGGAGGCCTTCACCGGCGGGCTGTCGACATTCGCGGCGGCTCGCCGGATGACGCACCTGATGCTGCGCAGCGACGCCGACCTGGAGACGGTGCTGCTGGACACGCTCAGGCGGCGCGGGGTGGTGGCGTAGGGCTCCCGAGCGCATTGGGCCGCTTGCGCCTCGAACAACGACGAGCGTCCGGGCGAGAAGGCCCCCCGTTACGCTCCCGTCGGGGCGGATTCCGGGGCGGATTCCGGGGCGGATT
>DOJA01000358.1 GCA_003511945.1 Phycisphaerales bacterium
GGGGTGGGGGTGGGGGTTCGCTGCGATGGGCCGCGGGCTTGGCGCTGCGCATGGATCGGGCTCCCTGGCCGTCCGATCAAAGGCGGGCGGCCTCCGTAGCCCAATAGTATTCGTCAGCGCGTGGCCCGGGGCGAACAAATCGTTGCCTTTGGCCCATCGGCCCGGCATAATCAGCGGACCGGCGCCGACCCTCACCCCGCCGACGGAGCCCCGCCATGACCACGCTCGCCGCCCACCCCGGAGCGTCCGCGAAGGCCGCCACCGACCCCCTGGCGCTGATCGATGTCGACCATGTGCAGTTCTATGTGGGCAACGCCAAGCAGGCGGCCTTCTTCTACGCCCACTGCTTCGGCTTCACCATCGACCAGGTCTCCGACCTCACCACCGGCTCGCGCGAGGCGGCCCACTACCTCCTCACCCAGGGCAACATCCGCATCATCCTCACCAGCGGGCTCTCGGTGGAGCACCCGTCATCCATCGAGTCCGCCCTCTACGGCGACGGGGTGAAGGATGTCGCCTTCACCGTCTTCGACGCCGAGCAGGCGTACCGGCGCGCCCTCGCCAACGGCGCGACGAGCGCCTACGAGCCCCGCGTCTACCGCGACGACCTGGGCACCGTCACGATGGCCGGCGTCCGCACCTACGGGCGCGTCGTCCACTCGTTCGTCTCGCGCACCGGGGCGTACGAGCTCGCCCGCGTCAAGCAGGGCGCCCTCTTCATGCCGCGGTTCCGCAAGGTCACCGGGCTCGAGGTCAACGACTACAACACCAGGCACCCGTGCGGGCTCAAGTATGTCGATCACCTCGTGGGCAATGTCGAACTGGGCAAGATGAACCACTGGGTCCGCTGGTACGAGGATGTCCTGGAGTTCAAGCTCTTCAAGCACTTCGACGACAAGGACATCTCCACCGAGTACTCCGCGCTCATGTCCAAGGTGATGTCCTCGGGCAACAACCTCATCAAGATGCCCATCAACGAACCAGCCGAGGGCAAGCGCAAAAGCCAGGTGGAGGAATACCTCGACTGGCACCACCACACCCCGGGCGTGCAGCACCTCGCCCTGCGCACGGACGACGAACTGCACTCGATCGCCGCCCTCCGCGCTCGGGGCGTCGACTTCCTCATCCTCCCCGACGCCTACTACGACAAGGTCTGGGAGCGTGTGGACAAGATGCTCACCGCGCACGGCCACAAGCCCGTCCGCGAGGACCACGAGCGCGTGAAGGAGCTGGGCATCCTGGTTGACGCCGACGACGAGGGGTACCTCCTCCAGCTCTTCACCAAGCCCCTTCAGGACCGCCCGACGCTGTTCTTCGAGATCATCTGCCGTCGCGGCAGCCAGTCCTTCGGCAAGGGCAACTTCAAGGCCCTGTTCGAGGCGCTCGAACTGGAGCAGGAGCGACGGGGGAACCTGTAGGAAGGCCCCGCGCCCCCCCCCGCTCGCGCGACGGGCCCATGCAGAACGAACCCCCGGCGCCAGCCGCGGGCACCAGCGCTCATCCACACACCACGCCCCCCGCTCGCGCGACGAGCCCATGCAGAACGAACCCCCGGCGCCAGCCGGGGGCCTCAGCGCTCATCCACACACCTCGCCCCCCGCTCGCGCGGGGGGTTCGTGCGGAACCGATACACTCTCCTCGTGGACCTGTACCCCGTCTACTTTCTTACTTGGCCCACCTACGGCACATGGCTCCACGGCGACCCGAGGGGCTCCGTTGATGACGAGCACAACATCCCAGGCACCGACCGCCTCGCTCCGAACGCCGCCCTCCTTGCGCGCCGGAGCGCGGCCCTCCGCGAACGGCCGCTGATCCTCGATCCTCGGTCCCGCGAGATCGTTCACGGCGCCATTGAGTCCCACGCCGCCCATCGCTCGTGGACGATCCACGCGCTCAATGTCCGCTCGAATCATGTTCATGTGGTTGTCTCGGCGAGTTCTCACGCTCCGGAGGTGGCCGCGGGCCAGTTCAAGCAGTGGAGCACCCGCCGACTCCGAGAACACGGCGAGTTCGAGCGCCATCATGTGTGGGCGAGGATGGCGAGCACGCGCTGGATCAACGACGAGCGTTCCCTCGCGCTCGCCATCGAGTATGTCCGCCACGCGCAGGACGCCCCCCCCCCGGGGTTCTCCCTGCTTTCCGTGTAGACCGGCGTGACTCCGGGCCGATACTGGCTGATGTATCGGCGTTCGCCCCACCGGGGGGCGGCGCGCCGGTCCGGCCATGACCGCCGGAGGACCGTCGTATGGATGAAGTGCGTGCCCGCGTCGCCGACGCGCTGGCGCGCGGGCTCAGGCCCGCGATGTCGATCCGAGCCGCCCTCGTGTCGCAGGCCGATGGCCCCCCGGAGGGGCCGCCCATCGAACTCACCGTCGTCACCGAGCCCGGGGGGGCCGAGGGAGTGATCCAGCAGATCGAGGTGGCTCTGCGGGAGATCGGCTCGCTCGAGACGGTCACTCCCCGTGCGCCCGACCGGGCGTCGTTCCAGCACAACGAGGCCTCGCCGGTGATCGAAGCGCGGGTGGTTGAGAACACCGAGGACGCGCTCGCCAGGGTCCAGCGCACGCTCAAGGGGCTGACCGTGCTGTTCGACAAGGACGCCCTCTTCGGCCCGCGCCGGCCGTAGGACACCGCTGCGCCGGGCGTAGACTCCGCCCCATGACCAAAGTCGCCCTGGCGCAGATCGCCCCCGTGCTCCTGGACCGCGAGAAGACGCTGGCCCGCGCCATCGACGCCGTGCGCGAGGCGGGCGCCGCGGGCGCTGCGCTGATCGCCTTCGGCGAGGCGCTCGTGCCCGGGTACCCCCTGTGGGTCGAGCGGACCGATGGCGCGATCTTCGAATCGCCCATTCAGAAGGACTACTTCGCGCTGTACTGCGAGCAGGCGGTGTGCATCGAGCGCGGCGACCTGGCGCCCTTCTGCGCCGCCTGCCGCGACGCGGGCCTCGTCGCGGTGCTGGGCGTCATCGAGCGCCCGATGGACCGCAGCGGGCACACCGTGTACGCCTCGCGCGTCGTGGTCGATGGGAGGAGCGTCGCCGGCGGACGCGCAGGGCGCGTCCTCTCCGTCCACCGCAAACTGATGCCCACCCACGAGGAGCGCCTGGTCTGGGGCATCGGCGATGGGCACGGGCTAGTCGCGCATCCCGTGGGCGAGTGGACGCTCGGCGCCCTGAACTGCTGGGAGAACTGGATGCCCCTGGCCCGGGCCGCGCTGTACGCCCAGGGCGTGGACCTGCATGTCGCCATCTGGCCCGGCAGCGACCGCAACACCCGCGACATCACCCGCTTCATCGCGCTGGAGTCCCGCTCGTTCGTCGTCTCCGTGGGCTCCATCACCCGTCACGGGGACATCCCGGCGCACCTGCCGGCGCGGGAGCGGGTCTCAAGGCCCGGCGACACCCTGTGCAACGGCGGGTCGTGCGTCGCCGCCCCGGACGGCTCGTGGGTGCTGGAGCCGGTCGTCAATACAGAGGGCGTCTTCTTCGCCGAGATCGACCACCGCGAGGTGGGCCGCGCCCGCCACTCCTTCGATCCCACCGGGCACTACTCGCGCCCCGATGTCCTGCGTGTGCTGGTCGACCGTCGGCGGCTGGGCGGCGCGGAGTTCGTGGACGCCTGACGGGCGCAGGGCGGCTACGCTTGGAACCGATATCCGCCCGGGGTTCCCAGCCGCACGACACCCCCACAGGAGGCCCCCACCATGACCCCACGCGAACACGCGATCGCCCTGCTCGAGTTCACTCGGTCGTACACGCTCGGACTGCTCAAGGACATCCCCGAGGGGCGCTACACGCACCAGGTCTGCCCCACCGCCAACCACATCCTCTGGGTCATGGGACACCTGGCCGGCACCGACGCCTGGATCGCGGGCGAGGTCGGAGCATCGAAGGTCAGCGTTCCCGAGGCGATCGTGAAGGCCTTCGGCATGAACAGCAAACCCAGCGCCTCGGGCAACCCGCCGGTCGGCGAGGTGAAGCGCGCGTTCGAGTCCTCGCGAGCGGCGCTGATCGAGTGGTTCAAGTCCGCGCCCGACAGCGCCCTGAAGTTGAACCTCAAGGAGAAGACCGGCGGGTTCACGACCGATCCCATCGACGCCATGCTCAAGATCGCCTGGCACGAGGGGCTGCACGCCGGGCAGATCGCCGAGGTCCGGAAGTCGCTGGGGCTGCCGCCCTCGATGTGAGCCGAGCGCCGAAGATTCGTCGGCCCCGCGGCCCGAACAGCGCCGTTCCGAAGGCCTCCGAGGGGCGTACACTGACGCGAACGCGGGGCGCTCGCTCCCCGCGCCGAACCCGGAGCCACCGGACATGCCCCACTACATGAAGCTCGGCCAGATCCCCCGCAAGCGCCATGTCCAGTTCCGGCGCCCCGACGGCGCCCTCTACTCCGAGGAACTCTTCGGCACCGAGGGCTTCGTCGGCCCCTCCAGCACGATGTACCACATCCACCCGCCGACTCAGGTCCACGGGTGGACGACGCGCTACTCCACCAAGGTCGAGTACGCCGAGACCGACACCATGCGCATGCGCCACATCAAGACCGCGCCGCTCCCCCCCAAGGGCGACCCGGTCACCGGGCGCATCGTCCTCTTCGGCAACGCGGACTGCGAGATGAGTCTGTGCAACCCCGCCGAGCCCATGGGCTACCACTTCAAGAACGCCCAGGGCGACGACCTGCTGTTCATCCACTTCGGATCGGGCACGCTCTACACCATGATGGGCGCCCTCAAGTTCGGCCCCAAGGACTACCTCGTCATCCCCAAGGGCGTGACCTACCGCATCGTCTTCGACCGGCGCGACCCCGCGAACATCCCGGCGGGCGAACCCTCCGCCGCCGAGATGCCCTACGCCAAGTTCCTGTGCATCGAGACCGTCAACGGCTCGCACTACGAGCCGCCCCGGCGCTATGTCTCCAAGGCCACCGGCCAGTTCCTCGAACACGCCCCCTACTGCGAACGCGACCTCCGCACCCCCGAACTCCCCCTCACCTTCGACGAGGGCGGCGAGTTCGAGGTCCGCATCAAGGCCCGCGACTGCGTCCACTCCTACACCTACGACTACCACCCCCTCGACATCGTCGGCTGGGACGGCTGCTACTACCCCTACGCCTTCAACATCGACGACTTCGCGCCCATCACGGGCAAGCTCCACATGCCCCCGCCGATCCACCAGACCTTCGAGGCGCACAACTTCGTCATCTGCTCCTTCTGCCCGCGCATGCTCGACTGGCACCCCCAGGCCATCAAGGTGCCCTACAACCACTCGAACATCGACTCGGACGAGGTCCTCTACTATGTCGAGGGCAACTTCGGCTCGCGCAAGGGGATCGAGGTCGGCTCCATCACCGCCCACCCGCAGGGCATCCCGCACGGCCCGCACCCCGGCACGACCCTCAAGAGCTTCGACCACAAGCGCACCGAGGAACTCGCCGTCATGTTCGACACGCAGTTCCCGCTCGAGCTGACCGAGCAGGCCCTCGCGATGGACGACCCGAACTACCCGCTCTCGTGGCTCGGGTGATTCCTTGCACACCAAGGTCGCCAAGATCGCAAAGTCCGGAAAAGACTTTTTGCCTTCTTTGCGGCCTTTGCGTTCTTGGTGTTAATGACTGTTGATTTTCAAAGTCTGCCCGCTCGCGACGCCTACGCGCTGATGATCAGCGCCATCACCCCGCGGCCCATCGCATGGGTCTCCACCGTCAACGCCGCCGGCCAGACCAACCTCGCCCCCTTCTCCTTCTTCCAGGGCGTCTGCGCCTCGCCGCCCACGCTCCTCTTCACCGGCGCCAACGACCGCACCGGCAAGAAGAAGGACACCATCCTCAACGTCGAGCAGGTGCCCGAGTTCGTGGTGAACATCGTGCCGCACGCGCTCGCCGAGCCGATGAACCTCACCGCCACGCCTCTGCCGCACGGCGAGAGTGAATTCGAGAAATTCAACATCGCCACCGCGCCTTCGCAAAAAGTCCGTCCGCCCCGCGTGGCCGCCGCGCCCGTCGCCTTCGAGTGCACTCTCGACCGCATCGTGCGCGTGGGCGACGGCCCGCTCGGCGCCAACGTTGTCTTCGGCCGCATCGTCTGCGTGCATGTCGACGAGTCCGTGCTCGGGCCC
Source organism: Phycisphaerales bacterium (assembly GCA_003511945.1). GTDB lineage: Bacteria > Planctomycetota > Phycisphaerae > Phycisphaerales > UBA1924 > UBA11155. The sequence goes on from DOJA01000358.1 coordinate 6,113, forward strand.
GACCGCCAGATCGACCCAGCCAAGCTCGACACCATCGGTCGCATGGGCGGCGATTACTACGTCCGCACCCGCGAACTCTTCACCATCGCCCGTCCCACCGGCGGCTCCGTCGCCCGGGCTTCATCTGGGTAACAAAAGGACGCAAAGATCGCCAAGAGACTGTCTTCTTTGCTGCCTTTGCGACCTTGGTGTGACAAAAATTTCCCCATGAAAGACATCGTCATCCTCTCCGCCACGCGCACGCCGATCGCCGCCTTCCAGGGCGGTCTCGCCTCCGTCCCCGCCTCGCGCCTCGGCGCCGCCGCCATCAAGGGCGCGCTCGCCCGCGCCGGCGTCGCCCCGGCCGACGTCACCGACGTGCTCATGGGCAACGTCCTCCAGGCCGGCCAGGGCCAGGCCCCCGCGCGCCAGGCCGCGCTCGGCGCCGGCCTGCCGAAG
>DOJA01000173.1:0-231 GCA_003511945.1 Phycisphaerales bacterium
TGTGTGGTGGGGGTTTGGGCGTGGGGGTTGGGGGGGATCGGGCAGGAGCGTCGATGAAGACGAAGGCGTCGGACGGTATCCGCAGGGCCACGCTGTTCGCGCTGGGGTTGCTGTCGCTGAACGCGGCGTTTGCGCGTCCCGACCCATTGGGGAAGGATCCCGTGGGCGAGCGCCGCGGCTCGTTGCAGGACCAGGCGGCGAAGGCGGTGTCGGCGCGGCTGATCGCGGAGC
>DOJA01000173.1:351-731 GCA_003511945.1 Phycisphaerales bacterium
GTCGGCGCGGCTGATCGCGGAGCGCGTGACGCTGACGCCGGGGAAGACGAACTGGATCGCGCTGACCTTCGACATTGCGCCGAAGTGGCACCTGTACTGGCACAACGCGGGGGACAGCGGGCTGCCGATTTCGTTCCGGGTGCATGCGCCGGAGGGCGTGACGGTGGGGGAGCCCTTGTGGCCCACGCCGCGGAGGCATGTGAGCGCGGAGATTATTCTGGATTACATCTACGAGGATCGCGTGACGATCCTGCTGCCGGTGGAGGTGAGCGGTTCTGCGGCGGCGCCCCCCGCCGGGGGGGGAATGGGGCAGGTGACGATCGGCGCGACGGTGGAGTGGCTGGTGTGCCGGGAGGCGTGCGTGCCGGGCGGGGCGAGCG
>DOJA01000173.1:830-1275 GCA_003511945.1 Phycisphaerales bacterium
TTCGGCGTCGTTCGGCGTTGGGGCGACGGGGGTGGAAGGCGCTCTGAGCACCGACGCGCCCCGGTTCGCGGAAGCGCGGGAACGGATCCCGGTAGCGCATGATCCCTCGGACCGCGGCGTGCTGACGGCGGCCTTCGACGGGGCGACGCTGAGGATCGATGTTCCGGGGGCGGAGTCCGTGGAGTTTTTCCCCTACGGGTCGGAGGGCGCGCAGCCGCTGGAGCTGATCGAGCGGGGAACGGCGAAGGGGCCGCGGATTGCGGTTTCGTACGAGCAGGGGGTGGTGGAGGAGAAGGCGGTGCGTGGGGTGGTCGAGGCCCGTCATCCGGGGCAGAAGCCCCGGTTCTGGTTGATCGTGGTGGACCCCGGGGCGGGGAGCTGAGAGGGCTTCGCCCGCCGGGGCGGACGAGTCGAGAGCAGAAAGAGCGGCGGGCGAGTGAATCGC
>DOJA01000173.1:1392-5422 GCA_003511945.1 Phycisphaerales bacterium
GGGAGCCCCCTGCGGGAGCCCCCCGCGGGAGCCCCCCGCGGGAGCCCCCCGTGGGAGCCCCCTGCGGGAGCCCCCCGCGAAAGCAAGCCGCCGCGGCGATTGGACTGACGCGGCACTCGGAGAGTCACCACCCCTGATCGCAGCGTGCGCCGGGGGTTTTCGGTAGAAGGAAAGGCAGGCCGCTCCGCGGAGGAGCGGCGCCCAGATTGAATGAGGAGTTCGGCAATGAAGGTCAATCGTCGCAAAGGTCTGCTGGCGGGGTTCGCTGCGGTGGCGGCTGTCGCGTTGAGCGTCGCGGGCTTCTCGTCGTCGGTGACGGCGGGGGACGAGGCGAAGGCGAAGGTCGGGGCCGCGGCGCCGGACTTCAAGCTGGTGGACACGAACGGGAAGGAGCACTCGCTGGCGTCGTACACGGCGCAGGGCAAGATCGTGGTGCTCGAGTGGTTCAACTCGGGTTGCCCATTTGTCGTGCGTCACCACGAGAAGTACACGACCATGCGTGACCTGGCGGCGAAGTTCGGCGACAAGGTCCAGTGGATCGCGATCAACTCCGGCGCTCCCGGCAAGGAGGGCCACGGGCTGGACAAGGACGCGGTGGCCAAGTGGAAGATCGCGTACCCCGTGCTGAACGACGAGACGGGCAAGGTGGGCAAGATGTACGGCGCGAAGACGACGCCCCACATGTTCATCGTCGACGCCAAGGGCGTGCTGCGGTACGCGGGCGCGATCGACAATGACCGGGCGGACAAGATGTCGGCCGATCAGAAGATCAACTATGTCGACCGCGCGCTGAGCGAACTCACTTCCGGGAAGGAAGTGACCACCGCCGAGACGCTGTCGTACGGCTGCGGCGTGAAGTACGGGAACTGATCGCGCGGGCGATCGGGTTCAGACGGAGAGTTCATCGGGGCCGGCGTCCGACGGGCGCCGGCCTTCATTGTTTTCTTCGGGCGCCGGTCCGGAGGCGTCGGGCTCGGTCGCCTTCGGGCCGGGCCTGGGACGGAGGCAGACCAGGGCGATGAAGGCGAAGACGCTGACGGAGGCGATGGCGCCGATCCCGACGGCCTGGTAGCCCAGCGGGCGGGGCTCGTCGCGGGTGTCGCGGGTGACGGCGGAGACCGCAACGGGGGCGGAGCGGACCTGGTCGTTGAAGACCTGGGCCTTCTCCATGCTGGCTCGGAGGCGCAGGCCCGAGCCGAGCGCGAGCACCAGCGGGAGCGCCAGCCCGGCGTGGATGCCGACCATCCCGAGGGTTCGGTTGGAGCCGATGCGCAGCGCGAGCACCGCGCAGACGGTCATCGCGGCGCCTCCGAGCGCGGGGATGAGAAGGGCGGTGAGCGCGCCCGAGCCGGGCAGCGCGACAAGGTAGGTGATGGTGCCGATGGCCAGCAGCGTGAGCGCGTAGGCGATCATGGTGACCGCGGCGGGGACGACTCGTTGCATGGGGCGGCTTCCTTGGGCTCGGTCAGGGGGCGGAGGGATCCTGGAGCGCGAAGGCGATGGCGCGGTCGGCGAGCAGTTCGACGGGGTCGAAGACGGGGAGCGGGCTCTCTTCAATGGTGAAGAGGAGGGAGCCCTCGGTGGTGCCCAGGATGAGGGCGTCGCAGCCGCGGTGGGCCAGGCGTTCGATGGACTGCGCGACGGCGAGGCGCGAGGCGGCGCGGACGCGTCCGAAGACGGCCTCGGTGAAGATGATCCGATCGATGGCGTCGGCCTCGTCGTCGGGGGGGACCAGGAGCGGGAGCCCCTTCAGGCCCAGGACGGTCTGGTAGGTGGAGCCGTTGGTGACATACTTGGTGCCGACGAGCCCGACCTTCTTGCACCCGGCGGCGACGATGGCCTCGGCGACGAGGTCGATCATGTTGAGCCAGGGGATGGGCGACCCGCCCTCGATCATGGGGAGGGCGTGGTGGGCGACATTGTCCGGGAGGACGGCGAAGTCGGCGCCGGCCTCGTGGAGGACTCTCGCGGACTCGGCGAGCATGCGCGCGACGGTGGGCCAGTCGTTGCGCGCGAGGGCCTCGACATAGGAGGAGAAGGGGCGGTTGTGGAGGGTGATGAGGGGGCGGCGCTCCGGGGTATCAATCTCGGAGGCGCGCCGGCCGATGAGCTTGTAGCAGAAGGCGGAACCCTCGGGGCTGACCGCGGCGATCCCGATGTGCTTGGGCAAGTCGGCGCCTCCGCTGAGGGTTGCTCGGCCCGGCGTGCCGTCCTGGGCGCGCCGGCGTGGCATCTTAGAGCCCCGCACAGGGTGACTCCAAGAGGGTCTGGAGCGACGGGCGGGCCGCCCGTCCCACCAAGGGGGGAGGGACGGCGGCGTGCTGGGTTCGGGCTCGGATGCCCGGGGGATAGGATCGGCGGTGATGACGAACCCGGACCCGTTCGCGCTGCTGGGGATGCCCCGGGGCTTTGAGATGGATCGCGCGGCGCTGCACCGCGCGTGGCTGGCGCGGGCGGCGCGGGTGCATCCGGACCGGGACGCGGGAGACCCGGAGCGCGAGGCGGCGCTGGCGGCGCTGAACCTCGCCCGGGTCACGCTGGACGATCCGGAGCGCCGCGCGGAGGCGCTGCTGCGGCTGATGGGTGGGCCAACCAGGGAGGCGGATCGCACGCTGCCCGATGGGTTCCTCCCGGAGATGCTCGCGGTGCGCGAGGAGATGGAGTCGGACCTTGCATCGGACGCGGCGGCGGCGCGCAGCAAGTGGGGCGGGTGGGCGTCGGCGCGGCGCGAGGAACACATCGCGCACGCGGCGGGGCTGTTCCGAGAGGCGCAGTCGGGGCGGGCCGGCGCGTTGATGGAGATCCGCGCTCTGCTGAACGCGTGGCGGTATGTCGAGCGGATGATCGAGCGGCTGGGGTAGAGATTTTGGCGGATGGGGGGCTCGGAGGCCACGGGGCACGCGGCGTGGCCGCGTACCCCGGCACCCGGCGGACACCGGCACCCGGCGTGGCCGCGTACCCCGGAACCCGGCGGACACCGGCACCCGGGGTGGCCGTGTACCCCGGCACGCGGCGCCTGCGACTACATCATGCCTGCGGAAGAGCGGTGATCCGCATTATACGGGTGCGTATCCGCGGAAGCCCACAGCCAACGCGGGGGGTTGGCCGTGGCACGCAGCGGCGCGGATGGAGCGCGCTATTCGGCGTCGAGGGCGATGTCGATGGATTGGGCCTGGTGGGTGACGGCGCCGGCGCTGATGCGTTCGACGCCGGTTCGGGCGATGGGGCCGATGGAAGTCAGGGTGACGCCGCCGCTGGCTTCGAGGGCGAGGGTGGGGTTCAGACGGTCGCGGGCTTGGACGGCCTGTCGAAGGGTCTCGAGGGTCATGTTGTCCAGGAGCACGATGTCGACCAGCCCGGGGGGCAGCCGGAGCAGGGCCTCGAGCTGGGCGAGTGAATCGACTTCGACCTCGACGAAGCGGATGTCGAAGGAGGCGCGGGCGGAACGGGAGGCCTCGGCGACACGGGGGGCGATGGCTTCTATTGGAAGCCCGGCGAGGTGGTTGTCCTTGATGAGGAGGGCGTCGTGGAGCCCCAGGCGGTGGCAGCGGGCGCCGGCGCAGCGGACGGCGTATTTTTCGAGGACGCGGAGCCCGGGCGTGGTCTTGCGCGTGTCGTAGAGCATCGCTTTGGCGCCCGCTCCGAGCGCGCTCGCGTATGCCGCGGTCGCGGTCGCCACGCCGTGCTGCCCCGCGCCGGTNNGTGGTCTTGCGCGTGTCGTAGAGGTGGGTGTGTCCGGTGGGCTCGGCGGCGCGGAGGGCGGCGACGAAACGGGCCGTGAGGGTGGCGACGGCGCTCAGGCGGGCGAGGAGGTTGAGGAGCGTGCGCTCGACGGTGACGAGCGCTGCGGCGTCGCCTTCGAGCGTGGCGACGCGGGCGCCGGCGGGGACCTGGTCGGCGTCGGACGCGAGGGGGGTGAAACGGAGGTCGGCGCGGAAGACTTCGAGAAGGAGGGGGACGGCGGCGAGGCCGCTGAGGGTGCCGGGTTGACGGAAGACGACCGCCGCCCGCTCGCGCGTGGGGCGCGTGA
>DOJA01000318.1:0-2569 GCA_003511945.1 Phycisphaerales bacterium
GGGGGGCGGGGGGGGCGTATCCTCTCCGCGGAGCGTGTCGAGGGCGGGATGGATCAAAACGGGCGGCGGTCGCCCCCCAAGAACCTCGGCGGGCGGGCCACGCTGTCCCAATGGGTGGGGTGCAGATGCTCAACACGCTCACAACCGGGTTCGTCTCGCGCCTCCGCGCCCGCGACGCCGGCGCGTGGTTCGAACTGTGGGAGACCTTCGGCCCCGTGCTGCGCGCGCAGCTGATGAAGTGGGGCAAGGGGCGGATCGGGGCCGAGACGGTGCAGGACCTGTCGCAGGAGACGCTGGCGGCGCTGTCGGACTCGATCGAACGGTTCGACCCCACGCGCGGGGCGCGGTTCTCCACCTGGCTGCTGGCGATCGCCAAGCACACGCTGGGGGACGAGATGGACCGTCGCATGGCGGCCAAGCGGGGAGGCGGGAAGCGGGCCGGGGGGCTTGATGAATCGTGGATGAGCGAGGCGGGCGGGCGCTCCCCGGGCGGGGAGTACGAAGACGCGGTGTTCCGGGCCAAGGTCTACGCGGCCATCCGGATGGTCGAGCGCCAGTGCGAGTTCACCGACTTTGCGGTCTACCGGATGCGGGTGTTCGACGGTCAGTCGGGCAAGGCGGTCGCGGAGTCGCTGGGCACGAGCGAGCCGACGGTGAGCCGTCGTCTGACCCGGGTGCGTGACGCGCTGCGGGAGCGCCTGCGCGAGGTGGTGGCCACCTACTCGTTCACGGACGAGGAACTGGTGGAGGCGGAGCGAAACGGCCTGGGACTTGCTCCCAACAAGGCCGACGACGCCCTGTTCGACGACGCCATCGCGGACCTCTACCACAAGGAGATCGAGGCGAGGCGGGTGGACGACGAGGGCGCCCGCGGCTGACGATCGGCCGTGACGCACGAATGGGCCGCGCTCCCCGGACAGTGGCCGGGGCACCCCGCGGCGGAGGTCGGCGACATGACGACATTCATGGCCATCCTGCTCTCGGTTCTCGCGGTGTGCACCGCGGTCGTCGCGTTCATCTTCCTGATCGTCCCGGTGATGAAGGGCATCGCGTGGGCGATCACGAACGCCTTCCGCGGGGTCGCGTGGGCGGTCCGTCATGTCTTCGTCTTCGTCTTCGGCATGCTGGGCGACACGCTCCGCGCGCTGGGGGCGGTCATCACGGCGCTGGTGTTCATCCCGCTGGTGCTGGTGAACATCCTGATCGGACGCTGGTCGGCGTCGGCGCACTTCGGACGCGGGCTGCAGGACGAGCTGCGGACCCTCGTCGCGTGCGTGTACCGCGTGGGCATCGGGCACCCCGCGCGGTTCTTCCTGCTGAGCGGGCTGGTCGAGGGGATCGAGCGCCGCGTGCCGCAGGCGGTGGCGGAGGCCCCGGGGTCGGACAAGCCCTCGCGGCGCACCGGGCAGTTCGAGGGGTACACGATCGTCGGCTCGCTGCAGGGGGGCGGCTCGGGCGGGCGGCTGTATGTCGCGACGCCCGACGAGAAGAAGCGGGCGATCTTCGCGCGGAACAACCATGTTGTGGACCAGGTGGTCATCAAGTCGTTCAGTCTGCAGGACGGGTCGAGTCTGCCCCAGATCATCCGGGAGAGCCGGGCGCTGGAGGCGGCGCGGAAGATGGGGCTCGTGCTCGATCACGAGCTGAGCGACACGCGGTTCTTCTATGTGATGCCCTTCGTCCCGGGCGAGAGTCTGACGGTCGTCACGCGCCGGATGCACGCGGAGTCGGGGGCGGACGGGCTCCGTCCGCGGGAACTGGCGGGGGCGATGCAGTACATCTCCGGGCTGCTGGCGGAGCTGAGCCGCTACCACCACGGGGGGCTGTGGCACAAGGATGTGAAGCCCGACAACATCATCATCTCCGACGGGCAGGCGAAGCTGGTGGACCTGGGGCTGGTCACGCCGCTGCGCTCGGCGATGACCCTGACGACGCACGGCACGGAGTACTTCCGCGACCCGGAGATGGTGCGGATGGCGCTCCGCGGCGCGAAAGTGCGCGATGTCGACGGGGTGAAGTTCGATCTCTACGGCGTGGGCGCGGTGATGTACTCGGTCATCGAGGGCTCGTTCCCGGCGCACGGGGGGCTGTCGCAGATCTCCAAGAAGTGCCCCGAGGCGCTGCGCTGGATCGTCCGGCGGGCGATGACGGAGTTGAACAACCGCTACGGCTCGGCGGACGAGATGCTGGCGGACCTGCGCACGGTGGTGGAGGCGAAGGATCCGTGGGGGTTGAAGCCGATCGACCTGCCCTCGGTGCGCGGGGGCGATGCCGCGGCGGCCGCCATCGCGCAGGCCGAGCACGCCGCCCGCGAGCGGTTCGTGCCCGCGTCATTCTCCCGGGAGGACGCGGTGACCGCGGGGGGCGCGGGCGCCGGCGCGACGCCCGGCCCGGATGCGCGCCGGAGCCCGGCGCCATTCGGGGCGCCCCACGGGGGGGGGGCCGGGGCCCCCGTGGGGCGCGCACGCCCGCGTCTGCAGGTCACAGATTGGTTGACCGGGCGATATGTAGCCACGGACCGCCCGCTGGTCGACCTTGCCGCGGGGGGCGGTGGCGCGCGGCGTGGCGC
>DOJA01000318.1:2714-4218 GCA_003511945.1 Phycisphaerales bacterium
GCGCGGCGTGGCGCGCCGGTCCCGTTCGCGCCGGGCGTTCGTCGGAGCGCACAGGATCAGCTCAACAGCGCGCAGGCGCGGCTGCAGCGGGCGCAGTCCCGGGCCGCCAGCCGGCTGCGCGGGCGCCGGGCGCCCAAGTTCAGCGCCCAGCCGAACCCCGGGGTGTTCATCGCGGTCCTGGCGCTGCTCGGCGCGCTGGGGGCGATCTTCGTGCTGGCCGATCGCTTTGACCGCAAGGGCGGGATGTCCATCGGCGTGAACAACCTCACCGACGAGCTGGAGATCCGCCTGGGCGACCGCGTGCTGACCGTGCCCAGTGTGCGCATCTCGGGCGACGACGACGCCGGTCCTGACTTTGATGAACTGAACCGGATGGGCGAGCGCCTGAGCGCCGACTTGGACAAGCAGTTCTCCGCGGGCTTCGACGGCGCGTTCGGTCATCCGATCCCCGCGCCGGCTCCGGCCCCTGTCGGCGCCATCGCGCCGGTCCCGGCCAGCCCGGTGCTGCCCGCGGCGGCGCTCACGCAGCCCGCGCGGGGCGTGCTGATGCTCGACACGCTCCCCAAGAGCGTGGACCCCTCGGACCGCCCGGCGGTCGACGAGCTGGCCCGCACGCTGCGGCGCAGCGGGTACGGCGTGCTGGGGCTCGGCGCGGGCGAGCAGGACAGCGACCTGCTGGCGCAGGGGCGCCGCGCGATCGAACTCGGTTGCCCCGACGACGCGGACGCGATCGATCGGCTGCAGCGCTGGCTGGATGGATCGGAGGGTCCGCTCGACGCGGTGCTGTGGATCGGCGCCAGCCGGAGCGAGGACAAGCCGATGCTCCGTCTGGTGGTGCGGGGCGGCGTGGAGCCCTCGCGCCTGCTGGGCTCGCTGCAGCCCGGCTCCGCGCCCTGATGCGCGCGCACGGGGGCGCGCGCCGCGTTGACCCGCGGGGAGTGCGGGCCTAACTTCTCCTCCCGCGCCCCCCCCCCGGGAGGGCGAATCGCTCGGGGCGCCCGGAGAAGTCGATGAGCGTGCAGCAGAAGGCGACGAATGTCCACTGGCACGCGGGCAACCTGACCCGCGCCGAGCGCTTCGCCAGTCTGAAGACCGCCGGATGCACGCTGTGGTTCACGGGGTTGCCCTCCAGCGGGAAGAGCACCATCGCCTCGGCGCTGGAGCAGGTGATCGTGCAGCGCGGGCGCCACTGCTACCGGCTGGACGGCGACAACATCCGCCTCGGGCTGAACAAGAACCTGGGGTTCAGCGCCGAGGACCGCGCGGAGAACATCCGTCGGATCGGCGAGGTGGCGAAACTGTTCGCGGATTCGGGCTCGGTCGCGCTGACCTCGTTCATCAGCCCCTACCGCGCCGACCGCGACGCGGCCCGCGCGCTCCACGAGAAGGACGGGCTCCCCTTCCTCGAAGTCTTCGTGGACACGCCGATCGAGGAGTGCGAGAAGCGCGACCCCAAGGGGCTGTACAAGAAGGCCCGCGCGGGCGAGATCAAGGGCTTCACGGG
>DOJA01000119.1 GCA_003511945.1 Phycisphaerales bacterium
GGCTGCGCCGTACCCCGGCACCCCAGTCGTGACGCCGGGCGGCGCCCGCGCTGTCAGGCGTCCACGCGATCCCGTGTCCGCGCTACCCGAAGATCGTCGGCGCCGCCTCCGGCGCGCGTTCGGACGCGTGGCGCGGGGCGTCGCCGATGATCCGGTCGATCAGCGTCTGCACGCGCAGCAACTCCGCGGTTGACCAGGCCTGGAACGGACAGCCGCGGGGCATGCGGGGGGGTTCGGCGTCGAAGATCTCCGAAACATGCCCCAGCCCGCCTTCGCTGAGGTGTTCGATGAGGGGCGCAAGGAACCGCTCGCTCGCGCACCGAGCCGCGTGAGGCGTCGAGCCCCGCACGCGCACCCACGCCTCGACGAACGAGCCGATCAACCACGGCCACACCGTGCCCTGGTGGTACGCGCCGTCGCGCTCGTTCGGACCCCCTTCGTAGCGCGGGCGGTAGCCGGGCTCGGTGGGCGCGAGAGAGCGCAGCCCAACGGGGGTCAGCAGGTGACGCTCCACACTCTCCACCACGGCGCGGGCGCGAGGCCCTTCGAGCAACGCGACGGGCAGGCCGCCGACCGCGAAGATCTGGTTGGGGCGGATCGTGGGGTCGTTCGCGCCCTTGCGGTGGTCGGCGTCGACGACATCGAACAGCGCGCCGCGTGATTCGTTCCAGAACCGCGCGCGGAAGGACTCGATGGCCCGGTCACGAACCGGCCCCCACCGACGCTCGACTCGGGCAGCGAAGGCCAGGGCGTTGATCCACAGCGCCTGGACCTCGACGGGCTTGCCGATGCGTGGAGTGACCTCGGCGCCGTAGGCGCGGGCGTCCATCCAGGTGAGCTGCTGGCCGGGCTCGCCGCAGGAGAGGAGACCGTCGGTGTCGGCGCGGATGGCGTAGCGCGTCCCGTCGTGGTAGGCGCGGACGATGGAGAGCATGGCGCGCTCGATGTCGCGGTCGGGGCCGCTCTGGGCGCCCCAGCGGTCGGCGCCCGAGAGATACTCCCCCGCCGCGATGACGAACCAGAGCGAGGCGTCGACGGAGTTGAACTCCGGGGTGTCGCCCCGGTCGGTGAAGCGGTTGGGGAGCATGCCCTCAGAGAGGGCGCCCCCCCACTGGCAGAGGACATCGCGGGCCTCGCTCCAGCGTCCGGTGGCGAGGAGCAGGCCCCGGATGGAGATGAAGGTGTCGCGCCCCCAGTCGCCGAACCAGGGGTAGCCGGCGATGACCGTGCGCCCCGCGCCGCGCTGAACGATGTAGGCGTCCGCGGCGCGGTGCAGGGGCGACGCGAACGCGGCGCGCCGGGCGCTCTCGGCTCGTCGGAGCGCGCAGAAGCGATCGGTGGGGGATCCGGGGGCGAGCGCGGAGGTCTCGGGCGCCTCGCCGGCGGAGACGAGCAGCACCGCGTCGCCCTCGGCGAGGTCCCAGCGGAAGCGCCCCGGGGAGCCGAGGTCCTCGGCGTGGTCAAACCCGCGGGCGCGCTCTTCTGTATAGAGAAGTCCGCGGTACCACACCGGGTCGTGGGCGTAGGCGCCGTTGCTCGTGGCGGCGAAGACCGGGGCGTGGTCGTGGGCCGGGCGCCAGCGGACACAAGCAGGGCTGGCGGCGTGGACGGAGAAGTCAAAGTCGTCGCCCTCGCGCCGGAGGGCGTGGATGTCGGTGGCGCCGAGCAGCGGACGGACGGTGAGACGCGCGAAGGGCGCGGCTCCAATCACGCGCCAGGCCATCGCCAGCAGGGGCGACCCGTGGCGGAGGAACAGCTCGTGCTCGACGATCAGCCCGGAGGGCAATCGCCAGCGCCAGGTGGGCCAGGGCTCGTGCGAGAAGGAGACGAGGTGGCGCACGCCGTCGGGCGCTTCGTGGCCCGTGAGGTACCGCTGGGTGGAGAGGCCGACGACGCCATCGGGTGTTTCGATCCAGGCGTCGAGGCCCTTGAGGTGCGCGACGCGGTCGGTCGGGGGCTTGGCGGCGGCGGTGAGCAGCGCGTGGTAGCGGCGGGTGCGCACGCCGATCGCGGTGCCGGAAGCAAAGCCGCCGAGTGCGTCGGTCTCGAGCCATTCCGTTGATTCATCGAGGCGGTGGGCCATGGGACTCCGTGCGGTGAAGGGGGAGCGGGGCGGTCGCGCTCATGGCGCGCGGGTGACGAGCACCGCGTGCCCGTCGGGATCACGGACGAGGAGCGACTCGGCGTTCTCTGGCGCGGGGAAGTCGGCGTCAACAGGGAACGGCGAGACCGGCGCGCCCCCGGCGCGTCGAGCGGAGGAAAAGAGCGGCGCCGGGTCGTCGGGCGTCGTCATGACGACATGCCAGTGCCACAGGTCGCTGGCGCGGGAGTCCAGCGGGGCGGGGCGCCCGTCGCGAGGGGTCAGGTACTCGAGCAGCTCGACCCCGGGGCCGCCCGGCGCGCGGAGGGTGGTGATGCGCAGCCGAGCGGGGAAGACCGCGTTCAGGCGCTCCTGCTCCGGGCCGTAGTTCTCGCCGGCGCCGACGACGCGCAGCCCCAGGGTGTCGCGGTAGAAGCGCAGGGCGGCGTCGGTGTCGTCCACCACGATGGCGGTGTGATCGATGCCCAGGAAGAGCCGGTCGGCGCGCTGCTGCCAGCGCGGGTCGCCCTTGCCCGGTGGGAACCAGATGACTTCGAGGAAGTGACCGTCGGGGTCGCGGAAGTAGAACGCTCGGATGCCCCCGGCGCCGGGGTTCCAGTCGGGAAGGCGCTGGGGCTCGGAGGACGCGAACGCAACGCCGGCGTCGCGGAGGGCGTCGTACGCCTCGTCCATGTCGCGGACGACGATGGCGGCGTGCTGGAACCAGCGGTCGTTTGCCCGGCTGTCGGCGGGCATCGGGCGTCCGGAGGGCGCCAGGAACTGCACGAGGTCGATCGCCTCGTCGCCGATCCTCACCCGCGCGGTGCGGACCCGGGCGGGGAAGACTCCGAACAGGCGCTCGACGCCATCTCCGGCGTGCTCGCGCTTCGGCTCAGCGGTGGCGTGGAGCACTCGCGTGTACCAGCGGATGGAAGCATCAAGGTCCGAAACGGTGATCGCGACGGACTCGACCGCCCGCACGGCCTGGGCGAGCGCGCCGCACGCCGGCGCCAGCCACAGCAGCACACACGCGAGGATCACCCGGGGGTTCGTCACGGCTTCGCCCCCTGGTTCGGCGACATCGGCGCCACGAGGCGCGGGCCGATGACCGGGATCTGCCCGCGCCGGATGACAAGCACCCCGGCGCAGCAGACAAAGACAGCGCAGGCGAGCGCGAACAGCAGCCCGCCGTCGCCCTTCACGCTGATCCCAAGAATCGTGAGGTGGCTCATGATCGCGCCGGAGATGACGCCCAGCCCGATGATCGCGCCGATCGGCACGGTCCCGGGGATCAGCAGGAGCACCGCGGCAACCAGCTCCGCAACGCCCGAGGCGTACCGCCCCCAGGGCTCGGCGCCGAGCTTGGTGAAGATGTCTACCGACTCCTCGGCGGCGGTGAACTTGAAGAAGAGCGTCTGGAGGAAGATGAGGGCCGCGACGAGCTGCAAGGCCCAGGTCAGGATGGTCATGGCCGGGCTCCGTCCGGCAGGGCAGGCGTGTCCCATGGATCACTGCCCTCCGGGGGTGGCGGCGCGGGGCTTCTCTCCGGTGCGCTTCTCCCAGTTGCGATCAGCGGCGGGCTCCCACTCCCTCTCGTGCTTGTTCCAGTCCTTCAGCGCGTCGGAGAAGAGGTCCTTGTAGAAGAGGTGGAGGCGCCCGTCCTTGATCTTGAAGTTCCTGGGATCGATCTCGACCTTCTCGTCCTTGGCCCCGATGGCGGCGGCGCACCACCCGCCGTAGGTCGGCAGATAGGACTCGGGGCTCTGGTTGAAGAGGTTGCGGTTGTCGGGTGAAGAGAACTGGTAGCGCACGCCTCGGTAGGTCGAAGAGAGATCCTTCGTGCCTCTGACCGGCTTGGCGACGAAGTACGCGACCGGGTCGTAGCCGTCGATCGCGAGGTTCGAGTTCTTGGGAAGGTTGTAGTCCGCAATGGCCCGGGTGCGCGTCGCGCCGGAGACGAAGGCGACGAGCGCGTCGAAGGCGCCGGCGCCGGCCGCGGGGATGGCGCCGGTCTTCAGAGGTGCGCCGGCGGAGTCGAGCAGAGCGACGCCGGCCAGATCGTCGGCGGGCGCGCCGGCGGCGCCGGTGAGCGACGCGAACTCCGCGCCGTCGGAGACAAAGCGGTGCTGGACGGCGGCCAGTTCAGCGCTCCGCGCCTCGACCGCCTTGCGGTAGGGCTCGGCGCTTGCGCCCGTGACGAGATGGACCACGGTGAAGCGGCCCACTGCTGGCGCGGCTGACCCGGGGGGCGCGGCTGACCCGGGGGGCGC
>DOJA01000020.1:0-783 GCA_003511945.1 Phycisphaerales bacterium
GTGGGGGTGGGGGTGGGGTCGGTCATGGTGCGGTCCCCCAGGTGAACGCCGCCTGCTCCACACCCGCGGTTCGACAGGCGACGCGGAACAACTCCGCCACCGGCGCGCCGGCCACGCCCCGGGTGGCGCGGGATGCGAGGCCCCATCGCCGCAGTTCCTGCTCCAGCAGCGCCGCCCCGCCCCGCGATCGGCGGCGGGCAGCGAGTTCCAGCGCCACCCCCGGACGCGCCAGCGCCCACGGTTCGATCCCCAGGTGCGCGAGCGCATCCAGCAGGCGCGCGTGGCGTGCCGGGGGCGGGATGTCGTGGCGCGTCATTCCTGCGTGCTCGAAGAAGCGCGTCGCGCGCCCCATGGCGGCGATCGCCTCGGTGCAGGGCGTCAGCGGGTCGCTGAGGTACGCGCGGACCAGCGCCGTCGCCACCCCGATCCCCCGCCAGCGCGGGTCCACCACCACCCGCGCGATGCACCGCACATCACGGTTCAGCCGCACCGCCCGCTCGCGCGCGTCGAGCCCCTCGTACCGCCCGGGCCACGCGACGCCCCGCCAGCGCGCGTTGAGCGTGGGCATCGCCACCACCAGCCCGCCTACGACCGCGCCGGTCCCGACATCCCGCGCGACAAGCACCCGCGCCACCCGCGCCGGACGCGCGTGACGGTAGTGGTGCAGCCCCATCAACCCGCGCACGGTGCGCCAGTCGCCCGGGGCGATCTCAACCCGCGGCACCCCCTCACTCTCTCCACCCCGGCGGACGGGATCTGTGGGTGCCGGGGTACGGCGCAGCC
>DOJA01000020.1:903-3123 GCA_003511945.1 Phycisphaerales bacterium
CGGCGCAGCCGTGCCCCGCGCCGGTCTTCGACCTCAACGGGGCACGACCCTGGGTCGTACCCCGGCACCCCGTTGCGCGCCGCCCCACACGCCGTCTCACTCCGCCCCACCCCCTCCCAGGGGGAGGGGGAGCATCTGGCTCCCTCCCCCCCTGGGGGAGGGCCGGGGAGAGGGACACCCAACGCTCCCGCGCACGCATCGCGGGCGCCCGTAGGAAGACTTCTCAACTCGGTCGCACCCGGTGTCCCTCCCCCTGCCCCCTCCCAGGGGGAGGGGGAGCATCTGGCTCCCTCCCCCCCTGGGGGAGGGCCGGGGAGAGGGACACCCAACGCTCCCGCGCACGGATCGCGGGCGCCCGTAGGAAGACTTCTCAACTCGGTCGCACCCGGTGTCCCTCCCCCTGCCCCTTCCCAGCGGCAGGGGGAGTAAATCGCCGCGCCGGCCAGGTCCATCGACACCTCGCGCTCGGCGGTCAGCCACGCAGGCGCTTCCTCGCGGCACGAGGCGACGATCGCCCGCAGCCCGGCCCGCTCGCTGACGAACCGGCGCAGCATCGCCCCTACCCCCGCGGCGGTGGCGCGATCGAGCGATGCGCCGAACTCGTCGATCAGCAGCGTGACCTCGCCGGGCCGGGGCGTCGCTCGCTCGGCGCGGGCCAACGCCAGGGCCAGGTCCAGGCGGATGCGCTGGCCCACCGACAGGGCCGCGGGGGTGCGCAGCACCACGCCCGCCTCGCTCAGCCCGGCGCGGGCGAGCGCGCGGAGCGCGTCGTCCACCGTGCCCGGGAACAGATCGACCAGCGGGCGCTCGGGGACCGTCGTCCGCGCGGCGGTCGCGTCGATGACCGGACGACGCTCGGCGCGGAGCGCCCGCCGCGCGGCACGGAGCAGCGTGCTCTTGCCCGCGCCGCTGGGGCCGGACAGGAGGGTGATCGTCCCCGCGGGCGCGGTCAGGATGTCTCGGAGCAACCCGGGATCGACGCGCGGCGCCGCGCTCCGAGGCCCGTCCAGCAGCACCCCCAGCGACACGGCGGCCTCGCACGATCGGCGCGAGGTCCGCCGCGGCGCGGGGATGGTCAGCGCGCGGGCGAACTCTTTCACGACACCCGCTCCGCGGCTCCTTCGACCGATGCCAGGGCGCGGACCGCGTCGATGTGGCGACGGACCTCGTGGAGCGTCAGGCGCAGGAACCGGGCGGCGTCGCGCTGCGAGCGCCCCTGGAGGAAGAACGCCGTGGCGACGCGCCGGCGCTCGGCGGGCCACGAATCACGCCGGCGCATCACGAACTCGAACCCGGGCGACAGCACCCGCGCCACCAGCCGCTTCACCCGCGTGCGCACCGACTTGGGCGACATGCCCGACAACGCGGCCAGTTCCACCGTGGTCGCGCCGTCGCGGTAGACCGCCGCCAGCAGCGCCCGCTCGTCGGGCATCAGCCACTCGCTGCGGATCAGCACCCGCTCCGCCAGGTCGCGCTGGGTGCGCCGGCGCAGGTCGGTCGGGGCCCCGTCGGCGGCCGGGGGTCCGGGGTCCGCTTCACGGGATTCGATCGGGGGGATGGGCGCGGGCGCAGCGAAGCGGGAGGCGGGCTTGGCCGCCGCCCGGGAGCGATGAGGGGGCAGGTCCGGCTGGGCGAGACGGGGAGGAGAGAGGGTAGCGGTTCCCATTGTCGCCTCACTTTCGTGGGGTGGGCTTGACAAGCGACACAGAATGGTGTTCACTATCTAGTGAACTTCTGTGGCTAGTTCTACCCGACATTGGTTCCGTTGCAAGGGTTCTGTATGGTACTTCCCTCCGATGCGCGCACAGGAGCCGCCAGTGGGAACGATCGGGTCCGTCATCCGAGCGCGTCGTAACGAACTTGGGCTCACGCTCCAGGCGGTGGCCGACTTCGTGGGGTGCACGAAGGGGTATCTCTCGATGGTGGAGAACGACCGGCGCGAGCACCCGCCCTCTGCGGAACTGCTGGCGCAGATCGAGCGGGCGCTGCGCCTGGAGCCGATGTCGCTGCGGCGCGCCCGCGACTGGGAGGCCACGCCGCCCCGCGTGCGCAAGGAGGTCCACGAGCTGCGCGACTCGGCGGAGGCGACGCGCCGGCTGGTCGAAGCGCTCCAGCGACGCGGGATCGACGCGCTGCACCGTTCGGGCGAGCTCGAGCGCTTCGTGCAGCGCGTCACCGGAGAAGCGGCGGCGCCGGGTGGGGGTGCGGGTGGGGGTGCGG
>DOJA01000065.1 GCA_003511945.1 Phycisphaerales bacterium
GGGGCCGGGGCGGCACGCCCCGGCTCGGGTTGCGACGGGCGCGTGGGGTATCCCTCTCTTCGGCCATCCTCTACCCCCCGTGGGGGAGGGAGAAAGACACGGGCGGGCCGCCCGTGCCACCGAGGAGTGCGGAAGGAGTTGGGGATTCGATCCCGCGGGCACATCAGGGCGCGGGGGGCTCGGCGTCGGCGCGGGCGTCGGCCTGATCGAGGCGCATGCTGGCGTCGAGCCAGCGTTCCCAGTGACGCCGGTCCATCGGGGCGGCGGCGGTCTTCCAGGCGTCCTCCGGGAGTTCCTTGAGGCGCGCCTTGGCGCGCTCGTGGGCGGTGCGGGCCTCGCGCCACTTTCCGAGCGAGGCGTAGCAGTTCACGATCTGCACCATCGCGACGAGGGAGGCGGGGTCGGAGGCGTAGCGCTGGGCGGCGGCGTCGTAGAACTTGATGGCGGCGTCGTAGTCGGCCAGGTCGTAGGCGCAGTCGGCGCGATAGAAGATCGTGTTGCGGAGCATGAGGCGGTCGAGCTCCTCCAGGCGCTCGGGGGGGACGAGTTCAATGTCGGTGCGGACCTGGGCGTAGAGGTCCAGGGCGCGGTTGAGACGGTCCAGGCGGGTGCGCTCGATCTCCGATCGCTCGGTGAGGGGCATGGCCTCGCTCAGGCGCTTCTCGAGCTGGGCGGCGGAGAGGCGGTTCGCGTCGGCCAGGTCGAAGCGGAGGCGGGCGGTCTGCGCGTCGGCGGGGTAACGCTGGAGCGCTTCGTCCAGCCGCTCGATGGCGTCGGCGTAGCGCGCGGTGCGGAGATACAGACGCCCGAGCTCCACGAGAGCGTCGCGGAACTGGGGGGAGGTGGGCTGGAAGAGGCGCCCGCCGATGACCTGGAGGAGCCGGTCCTCGGCCTTCTGCTCGGAGCCCTCCTTCCCCGCGAGGATGTGGGACTGGGCCAGGGGGACATAGGCGCGGTAGGCCTCGTCGGACCCGGGGTTGGCGCGGATGATTTCCTCGTAGATGGTGATGGCGGTGTCGTACGCGCCCTTGGCCTGGAACGCGCGGGCCAGGCGGAAGGCGCCCTGGAGCGCGCGGGGGTCGCCCCGGCGGCTCTGCGTGAACTGGGTGAACAGCCGGATGGCGTCGTCCAGGTCTCCCGCGCGGTCGGCGGCGTCGGCGGCCTTCCACAGCGACTCGGTCGCGGTCTCGGGAGCATCGACCATGGCGCGCTCGACATGGCGCTCGTAGAGCGCCCGGGCGCTCTCGAAGTGGCGACGGGCGGACTCGAGCGCGTCGGGGGGAACGCGGGTGATGGGGGAATCGTCCTGGCCGTCGCCGAGCAGATGGCGCGCGAGGTCGGAGTGGGCGTCGGCGGCGTGGACGACCGCGTCGGCGGGGGCGCGGTCGGCGGGGTGGGCGGCGAGGGCCAGCTGGGCGTAGGCGACGGCGCCCTCGAAGTCCTCAGCGGCGGCGCGGGCGCGGGCGCGCTGCGCGGCGCTCGCGGAGGCGATGGCGGGCGTCACGCCCTCGGCGCTGGCGTGCTTGGGCAGCAGTTCGGTCAGGAGGCGGAACGCCTCGATCGACTCGGGGAAGCGGCTGAGGTCGGCTTCGGTCTCTCCCAGGCCGAGCAGGGCGGCCAGTTGCGTCGGCGTGCCCGGGAATCGCTCGGAGACGGAGGCGAAGCGGTCGCGGGCCTCCTCGGCTTCACCCCGGCTCTGGGCGATGCGGGCCAGCAGGACATCGGACAGCCCGCGGGCCTCGTCGCCGGGGGGCAGGATGCGCTCGGCGAAGGCGAGGGTCTCGCGGGCCTTCTCCGGGTCGCCGGTCTCCAGATAGGCGCGCCCCAGCAGCAGGAACAGTTCGCCCGCCTCGCGCGTCGTGCGGGATTCCAGGCGCTGGATCTCGGGCAGGAGCCCGTCGATCACGCGGCCCGGGCGCCCGTGGGCGAGGTCGAGCGACGAACGACGCGCGATGCTCCAGAGCCGGTCGTCCTCGGAGAGGGCGCGGTCACGACGCAGGGCTTCGATGAGTTCCTCGGCGTGGTGGACCGCGTCGCGGTCGTCGGTGGCGAGGAGTTCGGTGATCACACGCTTCAGGAGCCGCTGACGGCGCGGGGCCTCGTCGTCGGGGAGGGACTCGATTTCCTCGATGGCCTTCTCGCGCTCGCCCAGGTCCAGGAGGGTCTCGGCGAGGAAGGCGCGCCGGCGGGGCGTCAGGGTGTGCTCGGCGGCGTGGTGGGCCTGCTCGTATTCCTCGACGATGTTGGTGTTGTTGGTCCGTGCGGCGCCGGGGCTGACAGGGGGGGCGGCCTTCTGCGCAAGGTAGAGGGCGTCGGCGCGGAGGGCGTGGTACTCAGCCCGGAGTTCCTCGGTGGCTTTGGGGGTGCCGATCTCCTCGCGGAGAGGGCCGTTTAGGATCTGGAGGGAGGCGTCGTACTGCTGGCGCTCGATGAGGGCGGAGGCGTCGTCCAGCGCGGCCCGGAAGTCGGGGCCGGGCACGCCCCGGATCCAGACCAGAACGCCGCTGACGATGAGTGCGAGCCCGGCAAAGAGCACGGGGAGTTGCCACAGGTCGCGCGCGCCGCGAAGGGGTGTGCGGACGAACAGGGGCTTCTTGGGCGCGCCATCCGGGGCCGATGTGGGCGCGTCGCCGGCGGGGGGCTTGTTGTCGGCAGGTTTGGCCATGGCGGAGGGACAGCGGACGGGGCGGTCGAATCCCTGGAGGGATTATCGGGACGGTGAGGGGGCGGGCTGAACCGGGACCGGGCCGGGAGCGCCGGTTCAAGGGCGATCCGGGGGCACGGGAGGGGGAGATTGGGCCGGAGTCACGACCAGTGTGCCGAACGCGCCCGGGTGGGCGGCGCCGGGGGTCATCAGGGAGACCAGGCCCAGCGGCGGGCACGCAATTTTGATGGCGTTGCGGGCGAGAGCGACGGGGAGCGCAGGGCGCGCGCCGCCCGCGGCCACGGTACGGCAGCCGGTGATGACCTTTCCGAGCGATCGTCCGGTGAGCGCCTCGGCGATTGAGGCGTGGAACACGGTGATCGCGGCCCCGGCGACCACGGGCCAGATGCCCCAGCGCGTGGCGCGGAGTTCCGTGAGCGCCAGGGCCTCGCCCAGAGGGACGCGGAAGAGCGCCGCGGCCACCAGGAGCGAGGCCCCCAGATCGATGGCGCCCGCAACGATGCGCCGGGAGGGGTCGGCCAGTGCAAAGCCATCGGGGGGGACCACCGCGGCGCGGTAGGAGCCGGCGGGGCGGAGGATGAAGACGCCGATGGTGAGGAGGACTGAGCCCAGGAGGACGGCCAGCGCTTCGACCTCGCGCCGATCAACCGGGGGCACGGCGCGCGCCGGGCCTTCGTAGAGCACGGTGCCGCCGAGCGAGACGATGGTGCACGAGAGGCGGAACGCGGCGCCGGTTCCGTCGGCGGTGAAGACCCCCAGCGAAGCGCCGACGGGGACGATCCAGCGCGGCGCGTCGGAATGGGGAAGGGAAAGGATCGGCGTCGATCCCGCGGAACGGAGGAGGTGGAGCGTCAGCCCGGCGCTGTCGTCGGGCGCGGCGGCGACGAGCT
This sequence comes from Phycisphaerales bacterium, assembly GCA_003511945.1. Classification (GTDB taxonomy): domain Bacteria; phylum Planctomycetota; class Phycisphaerae; order Phycisphaerales; family UBA1924; genus UBA11155. Next base: position 3,556 of record DOJA01000065.1, read on the forward strand.
GGTCCCCCACTGCGATGACGCGCTCAGCGCCGGGCGGGAGGGAGATCGGCGCGGGGCTCCATGCGGGCGGCGCGTCCGTCGAGCGGAGCCATAAGGCGGCGCCCGAGGGGCCATCCGTCACGAGAGCGGGCGCATCGGCAAGGGTGACGAGCCAGGCGCGCCGGGCTTCCGCGAGGGACGCCGGGGGGGCCGAGGGGG
>DOJA01000235.1:0-5065 GCA_003511945.1 Phycisphaerales bacterium
CTCCCGCCGCCGCCCCCCGCGTGGGTGGACCAGATGCTCCGCGAGGTCTCCCCCCAGCGACTCCGCGCCGATGTCGACCGCCTGGCGGCCTTTGGCACCCGCCACACGCTGAGCGCGACCGACCACCCGACCCGCGGCATCGGGGCGGCCCGCCGCTGGATCCTGGAGGAGTTTCAGAAGGCCGCCGACGCCAGCGGACGCCCCGCAGCCGAGGCGATGCGGGTGAAGTTCGAGCCCTGGCCCGTCGAGCCCGACGGGCGGCGCATCGATGTCCCAGTCGAGGTCGTGAATGTCGTCGCCGAGATCCCCGGACGCCTGGAGAACGACGGCGTCGCCCCCGCCCCCCGGGTCTATGTGCTGGGTCACTACGACTCCCGGGCGAGCAACGAGATGGACCGCGAGATCGACGCTCCCGGCGCGAACGACGACGGGTCCGGAACGGCGCTCGTCATCGAACTCGTCCGCGTGCTCTCGAAGCAGCGGTTCGACTGCACCGTGGTGCTCATCGCCACCGCGGGCGAGGAGCAGGGGCTGATCGGCGCGCGCAAGCACGCGGCGTGGGCGAGCGCCGGCGGCATCGACATCCGCGCCGTGCTGTCGAGCGACATCATCGGCGACCCGACCTCCCCGGGGGGCGTGGTCCACGCCGACCGCGTGCGCGTGCTCTCGGAGGGCGTGCCCGCGGTCGCGATGGGCTCGGACGATGCCCGGGGCGGCGGGCGCCTGATGTTCGAACGCCTCCGGCGCGAGAGCGCGCTGGGCGAGTCCTCCTCCCGCCAGCTCGCGCGCGCGATCGACGCCATCGCCCGCCTGCACCGGACCGAAGTCCGCCCGATGCTGATCTTCCGCGCCGACCGGTTCCTCCGGGGCGGGGACCACACCCCCTTCCACGAGGCCGGCTTCCCCGCCGTGCGCTTCACGGAGGTCGAGGAGGACTACAGCCGCCAGCACCAGGATGTCCGCACGGAGAACGGCGCGCGCTTCGGCGATGTGCCCGAGTTCGTGGACGAGAACTACCTCGCGGGCGTCGTCCGCCTGAACGCGGCGGCGACGGCGCACCTGGCGAACGCCCCCGCGCCGCCCGCCAACGCGCGCCTCATCACCGCGAACCTGGCCAACTCGACCACCCTCCGCTGGGCGCCGAGCACCGAGGCGGACATCGCGGGATACGAGGTCGTCTGGCGAGCCACCACCAGCCCCGACTGGGAGCACGCGCAGGATGTGGGCCTCGTCGCCGAAGCCACCCTGCCCGTGAGCAAGGACAACTTCTTCCTGGGCGTGCGCGCCTACGACCGCGACGGGTTCCGGTCCCTCGTCTCGTTCCCGCTGGCGGCCCGGGAGTGATCAGCGCCGACGACGCGAACCCGCCAGCAGCAGCCCCGCGAGGCCCATCGCCCCTGCGGTGGGCAGCGGGATCGGGCGCACGGGGTCCTGGGGCTCGTTGACGAACGACTCGCTGCCCCCGTTGCCGAAGGCCTGGACATGGATCCCGATGCGGAGCTCCCCGCTGTTGATGTCGTCCAGGACATCCGCGAAGAGCCCGATGATCGAGAAGGACAGGTCGAGGGTCTCGCCCGGGCTGACGCCGTGGGTGGGCGCGGGGCTGTTCGCGGTGAAGCGCCGGTTCGACAGGAAGACCGGCATCGCGTTGTTGCCCGCGGGCAGATCGGGGGGCGCACCGCCCGGCGCAAAGGCCACGCCCATGCTGCCGGCGGGGGCGTCGGCGGCGCCGAGGCGCGGCGTGTTGTCGTCGAAGTAAATCTGCGTGATCGTCATGGGCGTGTTGCCCATGTGGAAGAAGTGGAAGCCCACCTTGCCGCCCATGAGCATGGAGACGGTCACGCGCAGCTGCGTTTCCCCCGCGGCGGCGTTGGTCGCGTTGTTCCCGCTGATGTTCGTGAAGCCGTAGGTCTGCGTCCCGGCGCTCGCCAGGGGGATCCCGAGGGCGCCACCGGCGCACAGAACGACGGCCTTGAGGGTGCGGTTCATATCTTCTTACTCCCACGGCGCCCCGCCCCGCGGCTGCGAGCGCCGGTTCTCCACCCGGATTGTGACCCCGAGTTGAGGGGAGTCAAATCCCGCAACAGGCAGAACTTGCGCACAGTTCGGGCTTTGCGGGCACCCAATCGGCCTTCCGTTGTTCTGGGACAGGCCGGCGGGAGATTGATCGGGTTGTGTTCGGGTCAGGCCGCCCGGGCGGGGACCACCCGCTGGACGCCCTCGATCGACTCGCCGGAGACCGCGCGGTCAACCAGTTCGACCATGTCCTGCACCCGTGGCTTGGGGATCTGGACATCGGCGCCGACCTGTCGCCCCTTCTTGAGGTTGTCCTCGCTGACAAGGGACGAGAAGAGCACCACGGGAACCCGAGCGAAGCGGGCATCGCCCTTGATCTTGCGGGTGAGCGCCAGCCCGTCCATGCGGGGCATCTCGATGTCGCTGACGATGGCGCTGATGGGCGCCCCGTCGGCGTCGATGGCCTCCCACGCCGCCTGCCCGTCGGAGTAGACCTCCAGGCGCCCGTAGCCGGAGTTGCGCAGCACATCGCCCATCAGCCGGCGCATGAAGGGGGAGTCCTCGGCCAGGATGACGCGCTTGGACCCGCGGTCGATCCCGCGGGGGTTGGCGACACGCCCGATGTGCAGGCGCTTTTCGATCATGATCGAGTCGGCCACCGACTCGAAGTCGACGAGCAGCACCAGGCGCCCATCGAGATCGATCGAGCCGGTGGTGCTGCTGACGGGGCGGTCGGAGGGGCGCTGAGCGAAGGCGAAGTCCGGCGCCGGCTTGACGCGCGACCAGGACATCCGGTGGATCTGCTCGACCGCGTCGACGAGGAAGCCGGTCCGCAGCCCGTTGAACTCGGTGATGATGATGCGCCCCTCGACGCCCCCGGACGCGCGCGTATCGCGCAGCCCGAGATGGTGCGACAGGTCCACCACGGGGAGAACGGTGCCGCGGATGTTGAACATCCCCAGCACCGACGGGTGGCGGTGCGGCGTGGCGACCAGGGCCACGGGCTTGATGACCTCGCGCACCTTGGCGACATTCAGCCCGAAGGCCCCGCCCGCGAGCAGGAAGACCAGCACTTCGAACTCGTTGGTGCCGGCGTCGAGCAGGATGTCGCCGGTGATGCCCTGCATTTCGTTCTGGGCCATGTCTCGGGCTCCCCGGCGCGCGTCTCGGCGGCCTGACCGGGCTATCGGCGATCCGGGGCAGGGAGTTCGGGCCGGCGCCGGCCTGTGGACGCGACGGGTATGCGCATATGAAGACTCCGTGAGCGGCGCCCGCCGAAGCCCTCGTCCCTAGGTATTATTCCGGGCCTGGTTGGACTCGGGAAGAGAGGCCCGAGGCCGCCCTCCATCCAAGTTCCGGCGGCGGCAGGAGCGATCCCATGCCCTTTGTCATTCCGCCCGGCCCCAAGGCAGCCCCACGCGTCGGCGCACGACCGGCGTTCGACAGGGATGCGCTGGGCTCCATGGCCGAGCGGTTCCTGTCGTGCGTGCCTCTGTCGGCGGAAGTGATCGACGCCTCCGGCGCGTCATGGTTCGCCAACGACCGCGCCGAGCGCCTCGCTGACGGGTTCGCGCACGCCGGCGCTGCGGTGCCCTCCGATGCACGCGAAGAGCGGCTGGAGGTCCTCCGTCGCGCGCTGGCGTCGGGCGAGAAGGTCCGCGTGGTCGGGGTGCAGGGGGGCGTCAAGCGACAGTGGGTGATTTGTCCGAACACCGCGAGCGGGCTTCCCGCGCCCTGGGCAGTGGTCTTCGCCTCTGGTGGGCCGCTCGACGCCTTCGGGGATCCCTCGGGCGCAACGGTGCGGCTCGAACACGACGACTGGGGTCCGCTCGCGGGGTTGAGCCCGCGGGAGCTTGAAGTCCTCACCCGGATCGCCCGCGGGCTGAGCATGAGGGAGATCGCGCGGGAGATGGAGCGCAGCGTGAAGACGGTTGAGTTCCACCGCTCGGCCCTTGGCGCGAAGCTCGGCGTGACAAACCGGGTGGAGCTCACGCGCCTCGCGCTGCGGGCCGGGCTGGTCGACCTGTCCTGACTCTCACCGGCGCCGACGACGGGCGCCGAAGAGGGCGGCGGCCGCGAACACGCCGAGGGCGGTCGGCGCGGGGATCTCGGCGTTCCGGAGCTTGACCGTGATCTTCGCGCCCTCGCTGGGGTTGTTGTTCGTGAAGGTGCCGAAGGCGATCTTGCCGGTGAGCATCCAGTCGCCGCTGAGGAGGTTGAAGTCGTTGCCGAAGATGAGGTAGGTCTCCTTGAAGGTGACCGCGGGCGCCGGGGCGGTGTTCAGGTCGGGGAAGGCGTTCACATCCATCCCCAGCCCCATGAACGCGACATCGGTGAGCGTCACCGAGCCGCGCGTGCCGACGGTGAACAGGTGCAGGGTGTTCATCTGGCCCATGGTGTCGGTGGGCTGCGTGAGGGAGTTCAGCACCCCGACCGCGGGCGACGGGCCGGTGATCGTCCATGTGACCTGCTGGAGCGCGTGGTCGTAGTTCAGCTTGAACCCGAACTCGTCGTTCTCGAAGAACGCCTTGCTGTTGCTCACCGCGCCGGTGACATCGCCCACCTCGGGCAGACTGTCGAACTCGAGCCGGGTATCCCAGTTGGTCGTGTCGGCGCGGTAGCGGGCTTCGATGCGCCGGTTGTTGCGGGGCTGCAGGATCGATCCCCCGCCGAGCTCGGAGAAGAACACGGGCGCGCCCTGAGCAGCGCCCGCGCAGGCGCTGACGCACAACACGACGACCGAACAAGTTCTCATCGACATGACGGCTTCCCCTCGCCCCTCCGGGCGGACATGCTTCAGGCCCGGGCGTCGACGGCCCGGCGCTTCCCTCGATCAAAGATTAGACCGATGGCGAGCGGAGTCGAGGCCCGGGGCGTAAGAAATCGGTGAAACGGCGCCGCAGCCGGAGGACAGGGCGAGAATCTGGGCAATCAGCGCAACGGGGGTTCCAGGAGGACCTCACAGAATGACCTACCCCTGCTGGTGGGACAGGCGTCCCGCCAGTCGCTCCGCCCTTCTGAGAGGACCTCACAGAATGACCCTTCCTCC
>DOJA01000235.1:5138-6118 GCA_003511945.1 Phycisphaerales bacterium
GGGCGGCCCGCCCGTCTCTCCTGTGCTTCACGGGGTCATCCTGTGCGGGACTCGTCGAGTCATGCCATGAGCGGCTCGGAGGACGCTGCGGCCCGGGACCGCTGGCGCCCGCTGCGAACGAGCACCCCGCACGCCAGCAGCGCGAGTGCGCCGGGGGTGCCGGTCTCGGGGATCACCGCCGAGTGCGCCGTGAAGTTGATCTTCAGGCGCTCGTCGATGTTGCCGGGCGAAGTCTGCCCCGGCCGGAGCACGAAGCCCGCGCTGAGGCGTCCCGTGAGAGACCACGCCAGGGTGGACAGGTCCGCGTCCGAGACCAGGTGCTGCGTGTACGAGTCGGGGTCCTGCCCGTCGCTGGGGGCGCCGGAGTCGTCCAGGTCGTCCCGCAGGACGGTGAAGACGCCCGTCTGCACGCCGCCCGCGAGATTGAAGGAGAGGCTGCTCGCCTCGACATAGGCCGACGAGATCCGCCGCGCGTCGTACGAGCTGCCCGCGATCGCAGAGAGACTGAGCGCGTTGAACGACCGGGTCGGGTCGACCGCGGGCGAGCCGCGCCGGGCCATGGAGTACTCGACAAGGACCGCTGTGTCCGTATCGGCCCGCGTCATCGAGAGCGCGAACCCGTCGGCGGGCGTGTGCGAGAGCGTGAAGTCCCACACCACCCCATTGAGCGAGGCGGAGTTGCCCACGCTCGAGGACTGCGTGATCGTGCCAACGCTGACCTGCGCCGAGTTGGCGATCATGACATCCCAGTTGGTGTTGCTCAGCCGGTAGCGCGCGCTCATGACCGTCGAGTCTGGGAGGAAGACCTCCGTCGGGCCGTTCACACGGATCACGCCCGCGTTCACGACCGCCGAAGGCGGCACAGCGGCGCCGATCGCCAGAGCGAGTGCTCGCATGGTGCGCATGGACTCTCTCTCCCCCCGGGGGCCTGAAGGCCCCGCTGTGCGGGGAGATCGGCGAGAACCGGGGTGGAGCTGAGC
>DOJA01000224.1:0-544 GCA_003511945.1 Phycisphaerales bacterium
GGGGGCGCCGGGGGGGCCGGGGGCGGTTGAAGGATCGATCGGGGTCGGTACACTGTTGTCGCTTCTCACCAGCGGGGCCGCCTGTGACGGAGCCGGGTCTGGGAAGGATCCGGTGAGGCGCGGGCAGGGGCTCTCCCATCGCGGCTGATGGAGGGTCCGAGCCCTGGAGAGGTTGCCGCGGTCGCTTCTTTGGGCTCTCCCGGCTGGGTCAGGGGAACCGACGAGCGGGCCGCGTGATGGTCCGTGGTCGGGGCGAGGGTCGCCTCGGCGGGTTGGTGTTCCCTTCTCCCGCTCGCGGGAGGCACGCGGCGGCGCGTGAGACGACGGAGAGCGACGCGCCTCTCGAGTCCCCAATCAAGTTCAGCGCCTGGCCCGTGGTGTAACGGTAGCACANNATGGTTCGAATCCATGCGGGCCAATTGATCCCCCAGCGCCCGGCACGCGGCGCCGGGCGCGGCTGAGCGATTGGGTGTCGATCGGGCGGCGTGACGACGGGCATGAGCCGGAGCGTGAGCGCTGTCATCCTCGCCGCGGGCAAGGGCAC
>DOJA01000224.1:642-3316 GCA_003511945.1 Phycisphaerales bacterium
ACGCGGATGAAGTCCGACCTGCCGAAGGTCGCGCACCCGTGCGCGGGGCGTGCGATCGTGGAGTGGGTGGTGGATGCGTGCGCCGCGGCGGGGTGCGGGCGGGTGATCGTCGTGGTGGGGTACCAGCAGGAGGTGGTGCGGGGGATCCTGTCGCACCGGCGCGCGGGGTGGCCGCCGATCGAGTTCGCGGTCCAGACGGAGCAGCTGGGGACGGGGCACGCGGTGGCGTGCGCCCGAGGCCTGCTGGAGCAGGAGGCGAAGACGCCGGGGCACACAGTCTTCGTGCTGGCGGGGGACGGGCCGCTGATCAGGGCGGAGACGCTGGCGGCGCTGCGCCGGCGGCACGAGCAGTCGGGCGCGTCGGCGACGCTGGCGACGAGCGTGATCGATGACCCCTCCGGCTACGGGCGGATCGTGCGCGACGCGCGGGGACGGTTCACGGGCATCGTGGAGCAGAAGGGCGCGACGCCGGAGCAGCTGGCGATCCGCGAGGTGAACCCGTCGTACTACTGCTTCGACGCGCGGGCGTTGTTCAGCACGCTGGCGCGGGTTGAGCGGAACCCGGTGAGCGGGGAGTACTACATCACGGATGTGCCGTCGCTGCTCATGGCGGAGGGGGCGCGGGTGGAGGTCGTGGGCGCGGTGCCGCCCGAGGATGTGCTGTCGATCAACACGCCCGAGCAGCTGGCGGAGGTGGAGCGCGTGCTGACGGCGCGCCTGGGCCAGCCGGCGCGGGCCGGAGGGTCGGCGGCGTGATGAACACGAACGGCGCCCAACTTCGGGTGTTCGCGGGGCGGCACTTCCGGGGGCTGACCGAGAGCGTGTGCGCGCACCTGGGCCAGCCGGTCGGGGAGGGGCGGACCGAGGTGTTCCCCGACGGGGAACTGCTGGTCACGCTGAAGGAGGATGTGCGCGGGCGCGACTGCTTCGTGGTGCTCTCGACCTGCTCGCCGGTGAACGAGAACCTGATGGAGCTGCTGATCTACGCGGACTCGCTGCGGCGGGCGAGCGCGAGCCGCATCACGGCGGTGGTGCCCTACTTCGGGTACGGACGCCAGGACCGCAAGGACAAGGGTCGCACGCCCATCACCGCGAAACTGGTGGCGAACCTGATCACCGAGGCGGGGTACGACCGGGTGCTGGCGATCGACCTGCACGCGGCCCAGATCCAGGGCTTCTTCGACCTGCCGGTCGATCACCTGGCGGCTGCGCCGGTCTTCCACGAGTACTTCGAGGGGATCAAGAGCGAACTCGAAGGGGTGGTGGTCTGCAGCCCGGATGTGGGCAATGTGAAGGTGACGAACATGTACGCCGAGATGCTGGGGGGCGATCTGGCGATCGTCCACAAGCGCCGGCTGTCGGGGAGCGAGGTCAGCGCGCGGACGCTGGTCGGCGATGTGCGCGACCGCCCGGTGCTGCTGGTGGACGACATGATCTCGACCGCGGGGACGGTGTGCGAGGCGGCGCGGGTGGTGATGGACCACGGGGCGCAGAGCGTGATGGTCGCGGCCACGCACGGTGTGCTGGTCGGGCCGGCGGTCGACCGGCTGGCGAACAGCCCGATCAGCCGGGTGATCGTGACCGACACGCTGCCGATCCACGGGCGGATCGCGGGCATCGAGAAGCGGGTGGTGGTGCTGAGCATCAGCAAGCTGGTGGCGGCGGCGATCCACCACATCCACCACAACCAGTCCGTCAGCGCGCTGTTCCACCGGTACGCGGAATCAAAGCGCTGATTCAATCCCGGGGCATCGAGAACACACACCAAGGCGCCGCGAGCCAGAGTTATTCGGAGAAGAGTCCCATGAAGAGTTCCCACACACTGACTGTTCACGCCCGCGAGAAGCAGGGCTCCCGGTACGCACGGCGCGAACGGGCCGCCGGGCGGCTGCCGGCGGTGCTGTACGGGCACGGCGCGGCGCCGATGTCGATCTCGCTGGACGCGCGCCAGGCGCTGCGGTACTTCCACGCCGGCGAGAAGGTCTTCACGCTGGATGTCCCGGGCGAGACCAAGCAGCAGACGGTCATCCTCAAGGACCTGCAGTTTGACTACCTGGGCACGAATGTCGTGCATGTCGACCTGGCCCGGGTGGACCTGAACGAAGAGATCGAGGCGAATGTCCACCTGCGGTTCGTGGGCGACGCGCTGGGGCTGAAGAAGGCCAACACGATCCTCACGCACCCGACGGTCAACCTGCACATCCGCTGCACGGTGGCGACGCTGCCCGATCACATCGATGTGAGCATCGTGTCCCTCGACGAGGGGCAGGCGATCCACGCGCGGGAGGTGGTGCTGCCCCCCGGAGTGGCGCTGCTGACCGACGCGGACGCGGTGGTTGCGGCCATCAGCACCGTCAAGGAGCAGGTGGAGACGGGCGAGGCGACGGCGGTCGAAGGTCAGCCCGCCCAGCCCGAGGTCATCACCGAGAAGAAGAAGGAAGAGGGCGCCGACAAGGCAGAGAAGAAGGGCTGAGGGACAGGAGCGTGAAAGTGATCGTCGGGCTGGGCAACCCCGGGCTGCAGTACGAGCGCACGCGCCACAACGCGGGCTTCATGGCGATCGACCGCCTGAAGGACCGGCGGGCGCCCGGCGCGGTCGTGCGCTCGCGGTTCCAGTCGGCGACGGTCGAGGCCTCCCTGCCCACGCCTTCGGGCGCGGGGGCGGGGGGCGGGG
>DOJA01000132.1:0-15607 GCA_003511945.1 Phycisphaerales bacterium
CACTGGCACATGCACCACGACGGGGCGGCCCACTGGCGCTCGTGGAAGGCGCGGAACGAACGCATGCCCGTCGCCGTTGCGCTTGGGGGCGAGAGCGTGATGCCCTACGCGGCCACCTGCCCCCTGCCCCCGGGGATCAGCGAACTGCTGATGGCGGGGTTCCTGAACGGACGGGGCATCGAGATGTGCCGGGGCGTGACCGTGCCCCTGTGGGTGCCTTCGAACGCGGAGATCGTGATCGAGGGCTTCGTCAGCCACGAGGCGGGGCCGATCGGCTACGACCCGCGCGGCGGGGAGCCCCTGGGGCCAGGCGCCGTCTTCGAGGGGCCGTTCGGAGATCACACCGGGTTCTATTCGCTCCCCGACCGCTACCCCGTGCTCGAGGTCACCGCGATCACGCACCGGCGGGACCCGATCTACCCCACGACGATCGTCGGGCTGCCGCCCCAGGAGGACTATTACCTGGGCAAGGCGACGGAGCGGATCATGCTGCCCTTGCTCAAGACGATCCTGCCGGACATCGAGGACTACGACCTGCCCCTGTTCGGCGCGTTCCACAACGCGGCCTTCGTGAAGATCGACAAGCACTATCCGCTGCACGCGCGGCGCACGATGCACGGCGTGTGGGGCGCCGGGCAGATGTCGTGGACCAAGATGGTCGCGGTGGTGGACCGCGGGGTTGATGTCCACGACACATACGCCGTGCTCCGCGCGGTGGGGGAGCACTGCCACCCGGCGCGGGATGTGGAACTTGTGCGCGGGCCGATGGACATCCTCGACCACGCGACGCCCTTCCTCGGCGCGGGGACGAAGATGGGCCTCGACGCGACCGAGAAGCGGGGCCAGGCGGAGCAGCACCGTTCCGTGGAGGGACTGGCGGCGGAGTTGTGCGCCAGCGGGCCGATCCCCGCGGTGACGGGCGGGGCGGCGCGCGCGAGCGAGTCGCGGTTCATGCGGGTTCCCGGCGTGCTGGACGCGCGCATCCCCGATGAGCTGGGCGGGTGGTGGCTACTGGTGCGAATCGAGAAGAGCGCGCCGGGGGACGGGGCGCGGGTCATCCGGGCGCTGGGCGGGCTGACGGAGGAAGCGGCCCTGCCGCGCTGGACCGTGGTGGTGGGCCCGGAGGCGGACCTGTCGGATATTGACGGTGCGCTGTTCCACTGGGCGGCGAACATGTCGGCGGAGCGCGACCGGCGCCTGAGCGTGTGCGGCCGGCGCGTGGCCTTCGACGCGACCCCCAAGATGACGGGCGACGAGCACGAGGGCCACCCGGTGCGCGAGTGGCCCCCGATCATCCGGATGAGCGCAGAGGTCGAGAGGCGGGTCGCGGAGCGGTGGGGGGAGTTGGGGCTTTGAGGGGCCGGAGTCGGTGCGAGCACACGCCAGGACACGCCGACGCTGAACCACCTGTTCAATATCCGCGTGATCGCAGCAGCGGGTGACTACGGGCCGATACTGGGCAGCAGAAGCCACTTTGACAGTTCAGAGGACGCGAGCCCAATCAAGTAGAACGGGATCGTCACAGCCACGATCCTTGCGAAGTTATTCCAATAGCGCCTCGTCCTGCGCATCGCGACAGTAACGAGTGCGAGGAGAATCGCGAGCCCGATCAACTTGACTCCGATCAAACCGATGACCGCTGGCGTCGGGTCTGAATCGTTCTGGAGTCTTGAGATGATCCAACCGAGCATCAGCATCAAGAGGGGCGGCACGGCGGCCGCGATGCCCGCCCCGATTCCGACCAGGGGCCAGATGCTCCACTGTCCATCCGTCGTCCACGACTCGTGCAGTGCGGAGTCGCGCGCACACCTTGGGCAAGTCGTTCCGTCCGCGCCGCTCGTGTCGAACCAGCATCCGCTGCAATGCTTGGCCCGCTCTTCCCAGCGCTTCGCGAATGGCGCTCTCATGAGTAGACCCTCGTCGAGGCCGCCAGCTCGCGCAGCGCACCTGCCGCGTGGCGGACATCATCCACGGTCAGGAACGGCCCGAGCGAGAGGCGCAGCGCGCCCGTCGATCCCAGCGCCCGGTGCGCCAGCGGGGCGCAGTGGATGCCCGCCCGCGCGAGGACGCCGAACTCGGATTCGAGGATCGCCGCGGCTTCGTGCGGGTCGAGCCCGTCGATCGAGAAGGTGAACACACCAACGCGACGGGACGGGTCGAGCGGGCCGTGGAGGGTGAGGCCGGGAATCGAGCCGGACTCGCGCGCGAGAGCAGGCGTCCCTCTCCCCAACCCTCCCCCAGGGGGGGAGGGAGTCGGAATGAAGCCGAGGGTGCTGAGCAGTTCGTGCATCAGCGCCACTTCGTGCGCTCGGAGGGCGGCGATCCCGACGAGCCCCGCGAAGCGGAACTCGTTCAGGAACTGAACGCCCTCGCTCAGCCCGATGAGGCCCATCGCGTTCACCGATCCGGGCTCGTACTTGTCGGGCATCGTTTCCGGCTGGACATCGAGGTCGGATTGGGAGCCGGTGCCGCCCTCGCGGACGGTGGCGAGCCGGAGTTCGACCCCGGGACGGATGGAGAGCCCGCCGGTGCCCGAGGGGCCGAGCAGGCCCTTGTGCCCGGGGAAGGCGAGCAGATCGGCGCCCAGCGCGCGGACATCCACCGGCAGGTGGCCCAGCGACTGGGCGGCGTCGAGGAGGAACAGCACGCCCTGCGCGCGGCAGACGGCGCCGACTTCCGCGGCGGGCTGGATGACGCCGGTCACATTGCTCGCGTGGTTGAGGGCGACGAGCACCGTGTCCGAGCGCGCGCCGACGGCTCGGCGGATGTCGTCGGGGTCCACGCGGCCGGTCGCGGGGTCGGCGGGGACACGGGTCTGCGCCAGGCGCCCGGGGTGGCGCTCGATCAGCGCGTTGAGCGGGCGCAGGACGGAGTTGTGGTCGAGCTCCGTCGTGACGATGTGGGCGGTGGCGCGGGGGTCGGACTCGAGCACGCCGAGAACGACGCCGCGGATGGCGAGGTTGAGGGCGTCGGAGGTGTTGAGCGTGAAGATGATGTGGTCGGGGTCTTCCCCGTTGACGAGGTCGTTGATCCGCTCGCGGCAGCGGCGCACGAGGCGCGCGGCCTCGCGGGCCTCGAAGTACGAGCCGCGCCCGGGGGAGCCGCCCAGGCGGGTGGCGTAGTCGACCATGGCGTCGATGACCGCCTGCGGCTTGGGGCTGCTGGTGGCGGCGTTGTCGAAGTAGAGGCGGGGCATCGGGGTCATGGAGCAGGGATGGTACGCGCCGGCCCCGGGACGCACGGCTTGACACCGGCGTAGCGATGGCTACCATGTAGCATATGCTACACTCTTCCGGGCGGGTTCTGTGCGCACTGTTCCTGCTGCCTGCCGGGGCCGACGCGCTCGCGCAGGGGCCGCCGCCCGCCGACAAGTCCGGCTACCACCTGTTCGATCCCACGCCGCGCGAGCTGCGGCGCGAGATGAGCGCCGATCGGCCCGACGCGACCGAGAGCCCCTACACGGTCGATGCGGGGGGCGTGCAGCTGGAGATGAGCTTCGCGGAGTACTCCTACGACCGCGACGACGGGCGGGACGCGCACTCGTGGTCGCTGGCGCCCGTCAACCTGAAGCTGGGGCTGACCAACAACGCCGATCTTCAGTTCCTGCTCTCGCCCTGGGACGCGGAGTCCGGCGAGGTCGTGGAGGAGTCCTCCGGCTTCGCGGGGGCGGGGCTGCGCCTGAAGGTGAACCTCCACGGCAACGACTCTGGTGGGTTTGCGCTGGGGCTGCTGCCGTTCATTCTGTTCCCCTCGGGCAACGACGAGGCCGGGCCGCAGGAGGTCGAGGGGGGCTTCGCCATCCCGATGGCGGTCGAGTTGCCCCACGGCTGGGGGCTGGGCTGGCAGGTGCAGGTCGAGTGGCTGCGCGACGAAGCCGACGAGGGGTACGACACGCTCTTCTCGCACACGGTGGTGTTCGGGCACGACATCGTCGGGGAGTTGGCCGGGTACATCGAGTTCATCGGCGAGGTGTTCATCGATGGCCCGGGGGGCTATCGCCCATCGCTCAGCGCGGGGCTCACCTCCGCGCTGTCTCCTGATGCGCAGCTGGACCTGGGCGTGGTGATCGGGCTGGACGATGACCAGACCGATGACCTGCGGGTGTTCAGCGGGCTGACGCTGCGGTTCTGAGGGCTCGCGAGAGCACTTCGTCTGCACGCGTCGCGTGCAGACGAGTGAAGAAGTGGTCGTGCGGCGGGCGAGTGAATCGCCCGCCTTGGGAGCCAAGACTCCGGGAGCAAAAGAGTTGCGCTCGGGGTCGTCGGCGAAGGTCCGGACGCCTTTCCTGCGCCGGGCGAGCGACGATCCCGCTACACCTTGAGCACGATCGCTTAGAACGGCGCCTTCTCGACGCTCAGCCCGTGCGCTTCGCCGACCGGGCGGTTGTAGAGTCGCCCGGCGTCCATGTTGATGGCCATCGCGAAGCCGCGGTCGGCGCGGGCGATCCGTTCCCATCCTTCGTTGGCGATCCGCAGCAGCCACGGGAGCGTGGCGTTGGTGAGGGCCTGGGTGCTGGTGCGCGGGACGGCCCCGGGGATGTTGGCGACGCAGTAGTGGATGATCCCATCGATCGTGTAGATGGGCTGCGCGTGCGTGGTCGGGCGGCTGGTCTCGACGCACCCGCCCTGGTCGATGGAGACATCGACGATCACGGCTCCGGAGGGGATGGTCCGCAGGTCGTCGCGCGAGATCAGGTGCGGGGCCTTGGCCCCGGAGATGAGCACGCCCCCGATGATGAGGTCGCTGCTCCTGATGGCTTCGCGGATGGCGTGGGGCTCGGAGAAGATGGGATCGACATTCGCGGGCATGACCTCGTCGAGGTAGCGGAGCCGGTCGAGACTGATGTCGGTGACGGTCACGCTGGCGCCCAGCCCGGCGGCCATGCGGGCGGCGTTGATCCCCACCACTCCCCCGCCCAGCACCAGCACTCGCGCCGGCGGGGTGCCGGTGACGCCCCCCAGCAGGATGCCCCGCCCGCCCTGGGGACGCTCGAGGAACTTCGCGCCCTCCTGCACGCTCATCTTGCCCGCGACCTCGGACATGGGGGTGAGCAGGGGGAGCGTGGAGCGCCCCAGCGGGCCGGGCTGTTCGAGGGTCTCGTAGACGATCGCGGTGATGCCCGAGTTCAGGCAGGCGACGGTGAGGGCCTTGTCCGCGGCGAAATGAAAGTAGGTGAAGACCTGCTGCCCCGGGCGCATGAGGGGGATCTCGGCGGGCTGGGGCTCCTTGACCTTGACGACGAGGTCGGCGCGGGACCAGACCTCGCGGGCGGAATCGACGATCGTGGCGCCGGCCTTGGCGTACTGCTCGTCCTCGTACCCGGACCCGACGCCCGCGCCGCGCTGGACGATGACCGAATGCCCGTCGCGGCGCAGGAGTTCGGCCCCGACGGGGCGGAGCCCCACGCGGTACTCGTCCGACTTCACTTCCGCGGGGCAGCCGACGATCATGGCGGGTTTCCTCAATGGAATGCCGCCAGTCTATCGGGGCGGGGGTGGGGGTTCGGTCCGTGCCGCTAGGATGGTCGTATGACTCTCCGACCAGTTCACGCGACGCTGAGGACGATCCGGACGCGCCCCCGGGGGGTGTTGAGCACGATGGCGCTGCTGCTGGGCCTGCTGGCCCTGGGCGGGCCGTCTGGCGCGCGGGCGCAGACGCCCAGGGACGACCTGGTCGCCCACGCGAACAGGTCGGTGGCGCAGTCGGGGGCGACGAAGGAGGCGTCGGAGGTGCTGTTCCCGGCGCTAGCGGCGATGGAGCGTCCGCCCGAGCGGTTCCGGTCCGGCGTCCATGATCGGATCCACGGGCCTTCGCTGCGCGAGACGCGGGCCGCGTCGGTTGTGACGCCCAAGGACCCGGACTGGGCGGCGCTCTCCGCGTGGGCGGCGGCGCCCGCGCAGCAGGCGGTCCTCGCGGCGATCAAGACCATCACGGACCCGAGCGCGCGGTTCGTGCTGGGGTTCCCGTACGGGCGCGCCGGCGTGAAGCCCGAGTGGGCCGGGGCGGGCCTGTATGTGGGGCTGGGGTCGCCCCAGCTTCTGGCGGCCGCGAACGGGTCGATGGAGTACCTGTTCCGGCTCAGCGAGGCGGCGACGCTGTGCTCGGTCGAGGCCCAGCGCCGGGCCGCCGCCGGGGAGGGCAGCGCCGCGGTCGAGCCGCTGATCGGATGGCTGCGCATGGGCCGGATGGTGTCGGACCGGCTGTTCTCGATGGAAAAGCAGTGGGGGATGCAGTCGGTCCGTGATGCCGCCGAGCGGATGCTGGACATCTCGTGCCAGCACCCGGGGCTCCTGAGCGCGCAGGACATCGCGCAGGCGGTCCTGGAGCTGGACCTCCGAGCCCTGGCGCCCGAGCGCATCCTGTTCCCGGACGGCGAGCGGTTGGCCTGTCTGCAGTTGATCGGGCTGACCATGGAGGAGCGGGGCGGCCCGAGCGCAACGGGCTTCGCGCCGACGATGGGGCTGATCAGGGCGGAACCGACGGGGCTGGCCGCGTTCGGCGGGGCGGCGTACTGGGCGCAGTTCCAGGGCGAGCACGCGGGGTGGTTCGATTCGATCGAGGAAGTCCGCAAGGTCTTCGGCGACTGGGGCCAGCGCTGGCAGATCAACAATCAGTTTGATCCCATCTGGCAGCAACTGACGGACTTCTCCAAGATGGACGCGCGCCGGTTCGCGATCATCCGCGAGGTGGTGGCGAGCGAGCCGGTCAATATCGAGTCGCTCTTCCAGCTGCGGGTTGAGTTGATGGTGCAGCTCACCGGAGCGCGCTCGGCGCTCGGGGTCGTGGGCTTCCGCGCCCGCCAGAACACCTGGCCCCCGGCCCTGGCCGCGGTGCAGCCCCAGTTCGTCCCGCGGCTGGACTTCGACCCCTGGAGCTGGAACGAGCGGCGCGAGACCCGGGACATCTTCCAGTTCTTCGTCCCGATGCGCGACCAGAAGCGCGGCCCGCGCGAGGAACCCACGCCCCACCGCATGCGCGTGCGGATCGGCGGGGACGCGGGGACCGATCTCGTGGCGGCGGCGGGGGCCGAGCTCGCGGCGGCCATGCCCGCCGAGATGCGCGAGCAGCTGCGTTCGGCCTTCGCGTCCGGCCTGCCCGCCGATGTCGTCGACGAGTCCGGACGGCCCAGCGCCGACAAACTGAAGGCGATCGCGGAGCAGAACATCAACGCCTCCCCCGACCTGACCCAGGAGCAGAAGCAGGCCCTGATCGGGTCCTTCCGGGGGCTGAACCAGGCGCTCATCGATCAGGTCTTCGAGATCCTCCGGGCCGCGGTGGGCATGGCCGGGGAGACCGACATGCACACCGCGGAGCTGCGCGACGACACATTCGTCCTCTACTCCGTCGGGTTCAACCAGAAGGCCGACTTCGCGCGGGTGGTCGGGCGCGGCGGCGAGGACATCATTATCTGGCCCCCCCTGCTCTGGCTTGAGCGCGAGTACGCCCGGGGCGGGGCGGGGCAGTAACACCAGGGGAATATCCGCCCGCCCCTGCCGGTTCGTCCGGTTCCTTCGATCCCGGAGACTTCATGAGCACTTCAGACGCCCCACCGGGCACGCACAGCGTGGTCATCATCGGGTCCGGCCCCGCGGGGTGGACGGCGGCGGTCTACGCCGCCCGCGCCAACCTGCACCCGGTGGTCTACACCGGCGTGCCCAAGCAGAACCCCGCGATCGTGCTCCCGGGCGGGCAGTTGATGCTGACCACCGAGGTCGAGAACTACCCCGGGTTCCCCCACGGGGTGACCGGCCCGGAGATGATGTCGCTCTTCCAGCAGCAGGCCGAGCGGTTCGGGACGAAGGTGATCGGCGCCGACATCGAGTCGTGCGACTTCTCCCGGTGCCCGTTCGTGCTGCGCACCGTGGACAGCGAGGGGACCAGGGGCGAGGCCCGCGCCCACACGGTCATCATCGCCACGGGCGCCGTCGCCAACTGGCTGGGTCTTGAGAACGAGATGCGCCTGGCGCGATCGGGCGGGGGCGTGTCGGCCTGCGCCGTGTGCGACGGGGCGTTGCCGATGTTCCGCGGGCAGCCCCTGGGCGTCGTGGGCGGGGGCGACACCGCGATGGAGGAGGCCACCTACCTCACCGCCTTCGCGAGCACGGTCTACATCATCCACCGGCGCGAGGAGCTCCGCGCCAGCAAGATCATGCAGGAGCGGTTCTTCTCCAAACCCAACGCCAAGGCGGTGTGGAACAGCGTGGTCGTCGATGTGCTCGGCTCAGACAAGATCGAGGGCGTCCTGCTGGAGAACACCAGGACGGGCGAGCGGTCCACGCTGCCGATCAAGGGGCTCTTCGTGGCGATCGGGCACACGCCCGCGACGAAGTTTCTCGCGGGCAGCGGGGTGGAACTGGAGCCGACCGGCTACATCCGGCTGGCGAGCCGCAAGAGCACGACGAACATCCCGGGCGTCTTCGCGGCGGGCGATGTGTGCGACGCGGAGTACCGCCAGGCGGTGACGGCGGCGGGCATGGGCTGCCAGGCGGCGCTCGACGCCGAGCGGTGGCTGGGCGCGCAGGGGCTGCACTAGAGAACTCCGTCAGCACGCTTCGCGCGCAGCCGAGTCAAGCAGGGGTAGAGCGGCGGGCGACTGACTCGCCCGCCTTGGAGGGGAAGACACCGGGATCAGGAGACATGCGCTCCGGGTCGCCCGTGGATGGGTCGGCGCCGGCCTACTCGTTGCTCGCCGGGGGGGTGCCCGCCGGGGGGTTGTTCGTCGGGGGGTCGCCCAGCACCTGGCTGATGATCTTCTCCATGGACTCGGCGGTGGCGAGTTCCTCGATGACCACATGGTTGGCGCCCAGCCCGGTGGCGACCATGCCCTTGGAGACATAGTTCGTCCGGGCGATGATGATCACGCTGGGGTTCAGTTTCCGCGCCTCCTGGCAGGCGCGGAGGACGATCTCCTCGTCGGGGATGGTCAGGATGAGCGCGTCGGCCTCGTGCAGCCCGGCGGACTCGAGCACATCGGGGTTGGAGACATCGCCGAAGACGATGCGCCGCCCGAGGCGCCCCTGCGTCTGCACGGTCGCGGGGTTCATGTCGATGATCGTGGCGTCGGCGCCCTTGGCGGTGAGCGCGTCGGCGACCACCCGCCCCACGAGCCCGTAGCCAGCGATGATGACGCGCCGGTGACGCACGGGGATCGCCTGCGGCGCCGAGGCGTGAGCGTCCGCGGGCGCCCCGCGGGCGGCGTTCCGCCCGGAGGCCCAGCGCGGCGCGGGCACCCGGGGCATGCGGTGGTCCAGCCACCGGGCGACATTCATCATCAGGGGCGTGACCATCAGCGAGAGCACGACCACCGAGACCGACAGCACCGTCGCGGCGCCCGACAACAGCCCCAGCCCCGGCGCCGACGCCACGCCCAGCAGCACCAGACTGAACTCGCCCGCCTGGGCCAGCGTCACGCCCACCTTGGCCGACACATTGCCCGTGGCGCCCAGCGCCCAGCACGAGAGGGCGATGGCGACGGTCTTCAGCGTCACCATCGCCAGCGTCGCCACGATGATGGTGAACGC
Organism: Phycisphaerales bacterium; assembly: GCA_003511945.1. Lineage (GTDB taxonomy): Bacteria > Planctomycetota > Phycisphaerae > Phycisphaerales > UBA1924 > UBA11155. Next base: position 9,522 of record DOJA01000132.1, read on the forward strand.
GTGGTCCGCCACGGTCGGCAGGTCCACCGCCATCCCGATCGCGGTGAAGAAGACCGCGCTGAACAGGTCCCGCAGGGGGCCAAGCTGGCCCGACAACTGGTGGCGGAAGGGGGTGGATGAGAGCAGGAACCCGCCCAGGAAGGCGCCGAGCGCCGAGGAGAGCCCGATGACCTGCGTCAGCCCGGCGGCCCCGAGGGCCGCCGCTGTGGAGACGACCATCATCGCCTCGCTGGACTTCTGCTTGGCCGCCTCGTGCAGGATGCGGGGGAGCACCAGCTTGCCGATCAGCACGATGGCGGTCACGCCCGCGACCGCGGCGCCGAACTGACGGAGCAGGTCGGTCGGCGGCGCGTCCGTCGCGGCGGCGCCGGTCACGCGCGTGCCGTTCCACACGGCCAGCGTGGGGATCGCCAGCATCGCCCCGATGGCGATGAAGTCCTGGATGAGCAGGGTCGAGAACGAGAGACGACCGTCGGGGGTGTGCAGCTCGCGCCGCTCCTGGAGGATGCGCAGGACGACCGCGGTGGAGGACATCGACAGGGCCAGCGCCACCGCCAGCCCCGCGGGCGCCGAGAGCCCAGCGACGATCGCGACCGGCCACATCACCAGCGCCGCGAGCAGCGTGGAGCCCACGCCCACGCTGACCGACCGCTTCCACCCGTAGCGGAGCACGCCGACATCGGTGTGAAGCCCGATGCCGAACAGCAGCAGGACGATCGCCAGTTCGCTGATCGAGGCCACGCTGTCGGGCGACGAGATCAGCCCCCACCCGCCCGGGCCGATGGCGGCCCCCGCGATGAGGTAGGCCGGGATGATCGCCAGGCGCAGGCGCTGCATCGCGACCGCGACGATGCCGGCGGCGGCGAGGATGATGAGCAGTTCCTTCAGCCCCGGGCCTGAGGGCGGGGCCGCCATGGCGAGCAGTGAGGGCATCTTCGGATCGTACACGGAGCGGGTCGAGGCCCCGTCGCGCAGGCCCCGCGTTGCCGCTCCCGACCCAGGGCCGTACACTCGGCCCTGATCGAATGGATGGAGGCGTCGCGTGAGTGGGCCCGGGCCAAAGACCATCGCCGTGACCGGCGCGACAGGGTTTGTCGGGCGGCACATGTGTCGGGCGCTCATCGCGGGCGGGCGCCGCGTCAGGGCGCTCGTGCGGGACCGCGACAAGTCGCGGGACGCCCTGGGCGGGCTCGGCCCGGATCAGGGGCTCACGGCGGTCATCGGCGATGTGTTCAACCCATCCGCGGTGAAGCGACTGTTGACCGGGTGCGACGCCGTTGTCCACACCATCGGCATCCGGCGCGAGCTGCCGCCCGAGGTCACCTTCGCCCGTCACCACCCCGGCGCCACCCGGGCGGTGCTCGACGGCGCCCGGAGCGCGGGGGTGCGCCGGTTTGTCCACATCTCGGCCCTGGGAACCCGGGCGGACGCCCCGAGCGCGTACCACCGATCGAAGTTCGAGAGCGAAGGCCTCGTCCGCGCGAGCGGGCTCGAGTGGACCATCCTCCGTCCGTCGCTGATCCACGGCCCGGACGGCGAGTTCGTGCGCATGGTGAAGGGCTGGGTGCTGGGGCGGTCGGCGCCGTGGTTCTTCATCCCGTACTTTGCGCGGGTCGAGGTCTCCCGGTCGTTCCCGCCCCGCCCGCCGCGGCTGGAGTCGGCGCTGGTGCAGCCGGTGCATGTCGACGATGTCGCCGCCGCCGGGGTGCGGGCGCTGGAGATGCCCGAGGCGGTGGGGGAGGTCTACCCGCTGACCGGGCCGGAGTCGCTGGACTGGCCGGAGGTGATTGGAGCGATCCGCGACGCCATGCACCTGACCGACCGTCGCAAACGACTGCTGCCGATGCCCGGGCCGGTGGGGTTCGCGGTCGCGAGCGTCGCCGGCGCGCTGGGGCTGGGCGCGCTGCTGGACTTCGGACCGTCGGAGCCGCTGATGGCGACGGAGGACCAGATGGCGCGGACAGACAAGGCGGGCGCGCACCTGGGCTTCCGCCCGCGCCGGTTCCATGATTCATTGAGGGCCTACGCGCCGTCGATCTGAAGTGCCGCACGCCGGAGGTGGTCCAGCGATGAAGAAGGAGAACCTCCTCACGCTCCTCATCCTCGGGGCGCTCGTCCTGGGCGTGCTGGTCGGCCAGTTCCTGCTGTTCGACCCGTCCCTGAGCGCCGAGGCCCTCCGCAGCCGAGTGGACCCGTGGCGCATCGCGGGCGAACTGGTCTTCATCCGTCCGCTGATGATGCTCATCATCCCGCTGGTCTTCGTCAGCGTGGTCAGCGGCGTCACCTCGATCGGCAACCCCCAGCGCCTGGGCATCATCGGCGGCGCGACGGCTCTTTACTATGTCGGGACGACGCTCGTCGCGGTCCTGCTGGGGCTTTCCCTCGTCAACCTTGTCAACCCGGGATCGGGCGTCGCGATCGAGCAGCTGGAATCCGCCGGGCAGCGGACCTTCGAGTCCGATGTGCAGGGGCGCCTCACGGGCAGGCCCGGCGATGTCGGCGGGTCGTTCCTCTCACTGCTCTACCAGATGATCCCCGACAACCCGCTGCGCTCGGCGGTCGACCGCGAGGTGCTGGGCGTCGTCGTGTTCGCCATCCTCATCGGGCTGGCGCTGGTCATGAGCGGCGAGCCCGCCAGGCCCGCGATCAAGCTCATCGACGGGCTGTTCCACGCCCTGATGAAGCTTGTCACCTGGATCATCTGGCTCGCGCCCATCGGCATCGTGTGCATCGTGGCGTCGAGAGTCGGCGAGAAGGGCCTGGCCGCGCTCGTCGGCCCGCTCAGCAAGTATGTCCTGACGGTCATCGTCGGGCTGCTCATCCATCTGCTGGTCGTGCTGCCGGCGATCCTCGCCGTCTTCGGGCGCACGAACCCCTACCGCTTCCTGTGGAGTCTGCGGAAGGTCATCGTCACCGCCTTCAGCACCGCGTCGTCGAACGCCACCCTCCCCGTCACCATCGAAGAGTGCCAGACGAGCGGCGGGTGCTCGCGTCGCGCGGCCAACTTTGTCGTTCCCCTCGGCGCCACGGTCAACATGAACGGCACGGCGCTGTACGAGGCGGTCGCGGTCTCGTTCCTCTTCCAGTTGTTCGGGATCGACCTCTCGCTGACCCAGCAGCTGATCATTCTCATCACCGCCACGCTCGCCGCCATCGGGGCCGCGGGAATACCGGGGGCCGGGCTGGTGACGATGGCGATCGTGATCAACGCGGTGAACGCCTCGCTCACCGCGGTCGGGGGCGAGGGCGTCGAGCCCCTGCCGTTGTGGACGATCGGCATCATCCTGGGCGTCGACCGCATCCTGGACATGTGCCGCACCGTGCTGAATGTCATGGGCGACGCGGTGGGGGCCAGGATCATCACCCGCCTCGCGCCCGACGAACCCGACGAGCGCGAGCGGGCGCTGGGCTAGAGCACTTCGTCCGCCGCGGCGGACGACTTGAGTAGGGGTAGATCGGCGGGCGAGTGAATCGCCCGCCTTTCGAGACAGGTCGACGATACCCCGAGCCATGCGCGATCGCCCATTGACCCGTGATGGTCCCGCCACACGCCAAAGGTTCTGTTCCGCCTGGACCGAAGCCGCTATGACGACTCGCTTCACGCTTCCAGCGTCTGGGCCCAGATGGCCAGCGTCGTCAGCGCGAACAGGCGCTGCCCGTGGTCGCGGGGCCTCGCCGCGCGGCTCGTGAACAAGGGCCTCATGCCCCCGGCGGCGCGGTGCTCGTCGATCATCCCGCGCACGAACCCGATGTTGATGTTCAGTTCTTCGTGCACTCGCCCGAAGGGGCGCTCCTTCGACAGGCGCTCCATCATGAGCGTCCCCAGCCCGCCGAAGTCGGTGCGCAGCCAGTCGGAGATGGGCACGGCGAACCCCATCTTGGGCCGGTCCACCACCTCCCGCGGCAGGTGCTTCCGCGCGATCTGCTTCAGGATGTGCTTGCCCTCGCCCTGCGCCATGTGATCCAGCGCCGGGACCGACAGGGCCGCGTCTGCCAGGGTGGAGTCCAGGAACGGCAGGCGCACTTCGACGCCCGCCAGCATCGACGCGGTGTCCACCTTGCGCAGCAGGTCGCCGGGGAGGTAGTGCTCCTGGTCGAACCAGCGCATGGCCGACGCGCTCGACCCGGGGTGCTGCTTGCCAACGACATCTCCCCTCGCGCGTCCGAGCAGGCGGCGCCGGTCGGGGGTCGGGAAGATGGCGAGCAGGTCGAGGTACCCCGCGTGGCGGGCCGCGGTGATGAGCCGCGCCTTGCGCTCGTCGAGCGACTTGGGGTCGCTGCGGTCCAGGGCGCGCTGCGGGTGCATCGCCACCAGCCACCGCATGGGCCACCAGAGGTAGCGCGAGGCCTTGTAGCGGTCGTAGCCGTAGAACAACTCGTCCCCGCCGTCGCCCGCGAGCGCCACCTTGATGTGCTGCTTCGCCCCGCGGCAGAGCCACCAGGTCGGCAGGATGGACGAGTCCCCGAAGGGCAGGCCCATCGCGCGGATCAGGCGCACGAGGTCGTCAGCCGCGGTGGAGCCATCGCACTCGAGCGTGGTGTGGCGCGTGCCCAGGTGATCTGCAACAAGCTCGGCGAAGCGCGACTCGTCGTAGCGGTCGTCGGGCATCCGCACGGTCAGCGTGCGCAGGTCGGGCACATGGCGCGAGGCCATGAGGGCCACGAGGGAGGAATCAACCCCGCCCGACAGGAAGCAGCCGAGGGGGACATCGGCCTCGAGGCGGTGCGCGACGGAGAGTTCGAGGAGGTGTTCGAACTCGGTCAGTCGCTGGGGCGAGGCAGTTGGACGCTTGCGGGCCGCTCTGATGCTTCGGGCGACGATCCACGGGATCGGGAGCTTGAGCAGGATCCAGAGGAGCCCGGTGGAGAGGAGAATCCCCATGGCCCACGCCACGGAGTACGCCAGAGCCACGATTGCAGAACAGACGATGCTAAGAAGCACCGCCACCGCGAGCACACTCAACAGACATCCGGCAGACTTCTGCGCGAGCGACAGCGGTGGGTGGTCCCACACACGCCCGATCGAAGTGAACAGGTCGAACGCCCTGAACACATCTTCATGCACACTGGACTCGCTGGTGAATCCAAGACAGAGTGCGTCGGCCAACCTGTGTGCAGAGAGGGCCTCGGTGCCGAGATGCGCCACCGCTCTCCGGACGCGCTCGACGGTCGCGCTGCTGCTGGCGAACACATGAACTCGTCCGGAGAGGAAGTCGGTATGCACGAGCGGCTTCTCGCCGAACCGATCGCGCCCGATCGCGACGAAGCCGAGCGCACTGTCCCACACAGCGATGGCGAACATTCCCTGCAATTCGCCAAGCAGCGGAGGCCCGAGCTCCGGATCTGGATCGCTGAACACCTCCGGCCAGTCCCCTGGCCAGTCGCTCGCGAGATGCAGGATCACCTCCGTGTCCGAGTGGTCCGTCCGGAACACATGCCCCTTGGCCTCCAGTTCCTCGCGCAGCTCACGGTGGTTGTAGATGCAGCCGTTGAACACGACGGCGAGCCGGGGGTCGGGGTCTGGGGTCCGGGGTCCGGGGTCCGCCACTTGATGCCTTGATGGCTTGATGCCTTGATGCCTCTTCTGGAGAGCCGCCTCGCAGGCGGGGCACTCGCTGGCGCGCAGGACCATCGGCTGGGCGCCGCCCTCGATATCGATGATCGCCAGGCGCCGGTGGACGAGGGCGACCTCGACGACCGTGCCGTCGGGGCGTGTGACGCGGTCGCGGAAGCGTCCGGCGCCGTCGGGGCCGCGCCAGGCGATGCCCGCGTCGAGCGCATCGAGCCACGCCTCGGGGATGGGCTCGTGCTTCTCGCCCGGCGGGGTGATGCGCAGGATGCCGCCGATGCCGCACATGGAGGGGGAGGGTAACCGCGGGCGAGAGGGGCGCGACGGGCGGGCCGCCCGTCCCACCGGAGCGCAGTCGGGCGGGCGCCCGTCCCACCTTAGCGCAGTCGGGCGGGCGCCCGTCCCATCGGAGCGCAGTCAAGCGGGCGCCCATCCCACCGGGGAGGCCATCACTGGTCCACGCCCGATCGTCGGGAGAGCTGGGCGCCTTTGGCCCGTCTTCAAAGGCGGGCGATTC
>DOJA01000132.1:15835-16080 GCA_003511945.1 Phycisphaerales bacterium
GCGAACGAGTGGCGCAGCATGTGGGGGTGGACATCGCGCAGCCCGGCGATGGCCGCGTTGCGCTTGACGATCTGCCAGACCGCGACCCGCTCCAGCGGGCGCCCCGTGCGGGAGAGGAACAGGCGCCCCCGGTCGCGCCCGTCCGGGCGGGCGAGCGCCGGGCGGCAGTGCCGGAGGTACTCCTCCAGCGCGCGGGACGCGGGGCGCCCGAAGGGGACCAGGCGCTGCTTGTTGCCCTTGCCCGT
>DOJA01000238.1:0-188 GCA_003511945.1 Phycisphaerales bacterium
GGTCTCGTCTTCGGAGACGGGGGCGGACACCTTCGAGGAGCGGGTGGTGGATGTCCCGCTGCCGACGAGCCGGCTGGGGCGGGACGACACGCTGGTGATCGCGGGGTTCGACGCGGACCTGGAGAAGCTGCCGCGGTGAAGACCGCTCACAGAATGAGTCCAAGCGGGCCGGGAGAGACGGGCGGGCC
>DOJA01000238.1:518-4451 GCA_003511945.1 Phycisphaerales bacterium
GCGGCTTCGCCGTACCTCGGCGCCCGACAATCGTGACTCCGTGTCCGGCTTCGATGCTCAGGGGCAAGAGCCGCTCACAAGAGGACGCGAAGGGGGACGGGAGAGACGGGCGGGCCGCCCGTCCCACCGAGGAGTGGAGGTCATGCTGCGCGGGGCTCTGAGGGCTGGGAAGAGGTGCGGTGTGGTTGATGAGGGCGTGAGGTAAAGCGCTTCACCGGTTCTTCTCCGGCACGAGGGCTGGCGGTCGTGGGGCGGTTGCCTCGGCCCCGGCGACGCTATGATCGCCACCCTGTTCCCGTCGCGTCGAACCCGGCTGGTGGGACGGTCGGCTCCGGCGCGAGAGGCGCATGCTCCGGCAATGTGATTGATGAGTTGAACGGTTGAGCGGATCGGTCGCGGACGGCCCGAGGAGGGGTCCGCGGGCGGTCCCGCACCGACCACGAGTGAGAGAGCGTCCCAGATCCGCAACCCGTCACGACCCCCCACGATGATGAGCACCACCACCATGGCGAAGGCATCGATCCTGGCCCCGTCCCGTCAGCACTTCGGCAGCCGAGTCTTCGATGAACTCGGGATGGAGCGCGACCCCGACAACCTGTACCTGCAGACGATCGACGCGGTCCTCCACGCGGCGGAGGTGCTGGAGCTGCCCCATCATGTGCAGCTCATCCTGGCCCAGCCCAAGAACGAGATCATGGTGCACTTCCCGGTGCTGATGGACGACGGGGAGTACCGTCTGTTCAAGGGGTACCGGGTCCAGCACAACAACGCCCTGGGTCCCTACAAGGGCGGGCTGCGCTACCACCCGCATGTGTCGCTGGACGATGTGAAGTCGCTGGCGTGCCTGATGACGATGAAGTGCTCGCTCGTTCGCATCCCCTACGGCGGGGGCAAGGGCGGGATCAAGTGCGACCCGCGCTCGCTGTCGACCGACGAGCTGCGCCGGGTCACGCGCCGGTTCGTATCGGCGATCGCGCCGCAGATCGGGCCGGACTACGACATCCCGGCGCCGGATGTCGGCACCAACGCGCAGGTCATGGCGTGGTTCGCCGACACCTACATGAACATCACCGGCGGGCGCGACGCCCACGCGGTGGTCACGGGCAAGCCGGTCGACTTCGGCGGGTCGCTGGGGCGCGAGAAGGCGACCGGGCAGGGCGTGATCGATGTTCTGGCGGAGCTGCTGCCGGAGGTCGGGCTGACGATCAAGGGGGCGTCGGCGTCGATCCTGGGCTACGGCAATGTCGGCTCCTGGGCGGGCAAGCTGTGGGCCGAGCGCGGGGGCAAGGTGACCGCGGTGTACGACCACACGGGCGGGGTCTACAACGCCCAGGGGCTCGACACCCTGGCGCTGGACGAGCATGTGAAGAAGCACGGCGGGGTGGGCGGGTTCGAGAAGGAGGGGCGCGCCCAGGCCATCTCCGCGGACGAGTTCTACCGCGTGAAGGTCGATGTCTTCATCCCCGCGGCCCTGGAGCAGATGATCAACACCGAGCGCGCGAACCAGCTGGACTGCAAGGTGGTCGCCGAGGCCGCCAACGCGCCGACGACCCCCGCGGGCGAGCGCATCCTGCTGGAGCGGGGCGTGGAGATCCTGCCGGCGATCCTCTGCTCGGCGGGCGGGGTCACGGTGTCGTACTTCGAATGGGTGCAGAACAAGACCCATGTGACCTGGGACATCGAGCGCGTGGACGAGGAGCTGAACCGCCACATGGTCCTCGCGGCCCGGCGCACCCAGCTGGCCCGCCATCGCTTCGGTGTGGACATGCGCACGGCGGCGTACATCGCGGCCCTGGAGCAGATCGGCAAGGTCTACGCGCTGCGCGGCATCTTCCCGTAAGACCCCCGGGCGCGGTGCTCGCCTACGAACCCCGGGCGCGAGCCCGGGGCCAGGCGGGTTGAAGACCCGCCTCAACCGCAGGAGGACAGGCGTCCGCTGCGAGCCCGGCGCGCGCAGTGGTATGCTGCCGCTCGGTTCGGGGCCGGCGCGCGCTCGTCGTCGTCACCCCCGCACCCCCCCCACCCCACGCAAGGAGGATGGACCATGCTCACTCTCAGGAAGCTCCGCACTCACCTGGGCGCCTCGGCTCTGACCGCGATGGTGGCCCTGGCGCCGGCCCCCGCGGCGCTGGCGCAGACAGAGACCATCACAGAGGAGAACATCATCGCGGGCACGATGGACATCGACTTCGGCTCGCGGACCAAGATGGACGCCTCGGGCGACCTGAAGGCGGGCTCGCCGGCGGTCGGGGCGGCGGATGTCTACAAGTTCGCCCTCCGCGTCGCCCAGACCACGGAGTACCAGGGCGAGATCAAGCGTCTGCCCAACCTGTTCACCAAGACCCTCCAGCGCAAGCAGCAGGAGGCGTCGCTGGCGTTTGACATCAACCTGGGCGTGCTGAACCCCAAGGACCTCAAGCAGAAGAAGGTGGTGGGCAAGTGGGTCGGGCTGATCCCGATCGACGCGGCCTCCGGCGCGTTCGACCTGGCGGGAGGGGCTTCCAAGGAGCGGCCGCTGCGCATCGCGGTCGACGCGGTGGGCACCGCCAAGTCGTTCGTCGACAACTTCGCCGGGCGCCTCATCGGCAAGGCGGAGAAGAAGGAGGGGCTGACCTCCTACACCTTCCGGCGCATCGTGGGCGACAAGACGGTGACGGTGACCGTGAAGCAGTCGGACCCCATGCGGTTCGAGAACATCGTGCTGGCCAAAGGCCCCAGCGAGAACTACCCCCGCACCACCGTCAGCGGGCGCCTCGATTACGACTACGAGACCGGCAACTGGTACACCGACGGCATCCGCTTCCGCTACACGATCGACGGCAAGGAGGTGGAGGATGTGGTGACCGGCTCGATCAAGTGGGTCGAGGACGCCGACCGCGCCTCCAACGGCAAGGGGTACTACGACTTCAACCTGCGCTTCAACGAAGAGAAGCACAGCAAGGGCTCGACCGAGGCGGCGGCGTTCGACCAGATGAGCGAGGAGGACGCCTTCTTCGCGGTCGACAACTCCATCCCCTGCCTGTCGGGGCGGATCTCCTATGTGGACTCGTTCATCGCAGGGAGCGACACCCCCGCGAGCAGCAAGGTCAACTTCGCGCTGAACGCCAACAAACTGACCAAGCAGCAGGCGGTCAACTTCTTCAAGCTGTGGCTGATCTGCACCGGCCCGACCAACGACGAGTAGGACCCGCTTTCCATGAGGCGGTTCCCGCCGCCCATGGCCCCGGGGGGCTCCCGCTCACCCGGGGCCGCACCGCCTACAATCATCGGCAGCATCCTGAAGGAGCCCGAACACCAATGGCCGCGACCACCACCCAGCCCGGCACCTCGAGTTCCCACGGCGTCGTGATTACCGAGACCGCCGCCCGCGAGATCAAGACCATCATCCGGCAGCAGGAACTGGACGCAGAGAAGGTCCGCCTGCGCGTGGGGGTGAAGGGCGGGGGCTGCTCGGGGTTTTCCTATGTCCTTGACCTGACCGAGAACGAGCGGGACACCGACGAGGTGTTCGAGGTCCACGGCATCAAGGTCATCTGCGATCCCAAGTCGCTGCTCTACCTCAACGGCACGGTGATCGATTTCAAGGACGAGATCATGGGACGCGGGTTCGTGTTCCAGAACCCCAACTCGACGAGTTCCTGCGGCTGCGGGTCGTCGTTCGCGGTGTGAGGCCCTGCGGGCTCGGCGCGCCTCGGGCCGACAGGGGCTGCGGTCGGCTCGGGCGCTGGGCGCTCCCCCCGCCCCCGGGGGAGGAGGGGGGTCTGATCGTCATCGGTATCTGGGTCAGGTGGAGCCCGTGCGCGCGGGTTGGATCGCGTCATGGCCGGAGGAGCCCGGCCCCGGCCCGCTATGATGATGCCCACCTGTGCGTGTAGCTCAATTGGATAGAGCGTCGGCCTCCGAAGCCGAAGGTTACAGGTTCAACTCCTGTCG
>DOJA01000342.1:0-210 GCA_003511945.1 Phycisphaerales bacterium
TCGCCGCCGCGCGCGCCGGCGAGTGAAGGGCGTGAGACGCGACTGAAGAACAGCGCCGGGACCGCCGATCCGCCAGCGGCTGCGCGACGCGCCGAGACGCGACGCCGCCCACCCCCGCCCGGAGGCCGATCGTGCCCGCCACCCGTTCACGGACCGAGAACTGGCGCCACAGTCTCAGCGGGATCGCCGAGCGCGGCGGCGCGCTCGAGG
>DOJA01000342.1:312-24939 GCA_003511945.1 Phycisphaerales bacterium
CCCCCCCCCCCCCCCGGGGGGAGAGGGCGAGCAGCACCCGCCGAACCTCATCTGGCGCGTGCGGATCCTCTCGCTGCTCGACGACGAGATCGTGGTGGAGCAGCCCAGCGCGCTGGGCCAGGGGATCGACATCCGCCCCGGAGCCCAGATCATCGGGGTGATGGTGATCGGGCAGAACCGCTGGATGTTCCGCACGGAGAACCTTGGCGCGTCGCGGGTCCCGCCCGCGTCGGGCGGGCGGGCGCAGCCGGCGCTGCGCCTGCGGATGCCCGATGAAGTCGAGCGCTGCCAGCGCCGGAACTTCTACCGCGTGTCGACCGCGCAGCTGAACCTGCCGGGCGTCGAGTGCTACCCGCTGCTGGACCCCGCGACCGCGGCGATCGCCGAGGCCGACAACCGCGTCCGCATCCTGGACCTCTTCAACGCGCACATCTCGGGGCTGGCGCTGGACGACGCTCCCCCCATCCTGCCCCAGGTGGGCCCGGCCTTCCAGGCCTCGCTGGTCAACCTGGGCGGGGGCGGCGCAGGGCTGGTGATCGACCCCAACGACAGGCCCCGCCTCGACGGCGATCGGCTCTACTGGCTGCGGATCGACCTTCGACCCGACATCCCCGCCCCCGTGGGCGTGACGGCCCGCCTGAAGCACACGCACTACGACTCCGCCCAGCGCGTCTACGCGGGCATGGCCTTCGAGTTCGGGTTCGACCCGCGGCATCAGCCCTTCGTGATCGACCTGATCACGCGCTATGTCGCCGCCGTCCAGCGCGGCGTGGGCGAGTAAGCCCGTTGAACTCCTCTCCCCTTGAGGGAGAGGATGTCGCCGCGTTGCGCTGACAGGTGAGGGGTGCGACGGAAAACCCCACGCCCTCCCCCACCGACGCCCGCTATCGTCGCAGCGCCATGGTCCGCCGGTTCCTTGGCTCGTTCCTGCCCGCGTCGACCGACCCGATGGTGCGGCGCAACTATCGCCACGAGCTGACCAGCGTCTGCTGCATGTCGGCGGCCCTGGCGTGCGCGGACGCGAATGTCATGGGCGTGCTGGCGGAGAAGGCGTGGCTGGCCGGGCCGGTCATCATCACGGTGGTCGTCGCGTCCGAGCCGCTGGCCAACATCACCTCGTTCCTGTGGACGCGCCTGATCCACGGGCGTGACCGGGTGCGGGCGACGAACCTCATGCAGCTGGGCGCCGTCGCGTGCGTCGGCGCGCTGGTGGCCGTCCCCTTCAGCGCCGCGGGGGTGTGGATGCTGCTCGGGCTGGCGCTGGTGGCCCGGGTGTGGCTGACGGGCATCATCAGCGCGCGGACCGACCTGTGGCGGGCCAACTACCCGCGCCAGATCCGGGGAAGGATCACCGGGCGCCTGACGGTGCTGGCGACGCTCATCATCGCGCTGACGGCGCTGCTGATCGCCACCGTGATGGACCTGAGCCCCGCGGCGCTCGCGAGCGCCGGGCTGGGCGCGCTCGCGGGCGGGCACGCCTTCCGACCCGTCTACGCCCTGGCGGTGATCGTCGCTCTCTTCGGCGTGCGGGCCTTCTCGCGCGTGCGCTGGCGGGGCCGGGCGGCGCACCTGAAGGCGGAGCGCGCCTCCCGCGCGGGCGACGAGCACCACGCCGCCTCGCCCGCCGCCATGCTCCGCGTCCTGCGCGAGGACCGCGACTACCGCGCCTTCATGTCCGCTCAGTTCGTCCTCGGATTCCCCCAGATCGCCGCCGGGCCGATCTTCATCCTCGCCCTCAGCGATTCCTTCGCCCTGGGGTACACCCAGTCCATCGGGCTCACCCGGATCATCCCCGTGCTGGTCCCCGTGCTGGTCATCCCGCTCTGGGCGCGGCTGCTGGACCGGATGCATGTCATCCGCTTCCGCGCGTACCACTCCTGGGTCTTCGTGCTCGCCAACGCGCTCATGGCGGCGGCGTTCCTCACCCAGAACCTCCCCCTGCTGTACGCGTCGCGGATCGCCCTGGGCGTTGCGCTGGGCGGGGGGCTGCTCGCCTGGAACCTGGGGCACCACGACTTCGCCCGGCGCGACCTGGCCACCATCTACATGGGCATTCATGTCACCCTCACCGGCGTTCGGGGAGTGTTCGCACCCTTTGTAGGCACGCTCCTCTACACCCCCTGGGTGTTTGCCCTGGCGGACCAGTCTCTCCGCTTCCCCGGGCTGGGCGCGTGGACCTTTGTCCTGCTGGCCATCGCCTCGGCGGTGGGAGGGCTGATGTTCGTCGCGCTGTACCGCCGAACCCGCGACCGGACGGGCCGGGGTCCGGTCCGCGACTGAAAACTTCCCCCCTGATGGGGCGTCGGGGGGGCCGCGGATCGGTTTTTCTGGGACGCGGGATTGGAGCGCCCGCTCGTTTCAGCGCACAATGACCGCGGCAACTTGGCGGGACGGTTCGCCCGGCCGGGCTTTTGGAGAGGAGACCGGCCATCGTGGCGGCGGGCGCACCGTCCATCGGGTGAGCGGACTGGAGGAGCCGGGTCATGGGTCGATTCTGCCTGCGCGCACACGCCGCGGCTGGTGTGCTCGTTTCACTCTCCGGCGCCTCGGCTCAGCCCTGCGCGACCGGCTCCTGGCCGGCCCTTTTCCCCGCGCCCCCGCTTCTGGAAGTCAGCGCGGTCAACCGGGTGGTCGAACTCGACCCCGACGACAGCGGGCCGCTGCCCCGGGGGCTTCTCGTCATGGGCGCGACGCTCTACGGCAGCGCCTGGTCCCGGCCTCACCCAAACCCTTTGCAGTCGGTCCAGTTCTGGGACGGATGGGAACTGCTGCCCCTGGCCACGGACCACCCGGTCGTGGCGCGCCAGGGCGACGCGGTCCGGGCGGCGCTCGTGTTCGACGACGATGCGCAAGGCCCCAATCCCGGCGTGCTCTACGCGGTCGGCGGGCTCCTCCGCCCCTCGTCGGCGCCGGTGGCGCGATTGGTCAACGGGCGCTGGGAGCCCGTGCCGGGCGTGCGCGGGAACGCGGTTGATGCGCTGGTCTTCGACGAGGACGGCGCCGGGCCGGCGGTCCCGGCGATGTTCGTCGTCGGCACGGCGGGGCGCACCGAGGATGTGCTCGACGCGGGCGTGCTGCGCTGGGACGGGGCGTCGTGGTCGGTCCCGGGGGACTCCTTCGGGCCGGCGGAGATCACGGACGCCGTCGTCGCCGATCCCGATGGGCCCGGCCCGCTGCCCGAGTGCCTGGTTGTGTGCGGGTTCATCCCGATGACCGGAGAAGCCCCGCAGTGGCGGGTCGCGGCGTGGGACGGCCAGACCTGGCGCGCGCTCGGGGCGCCGATGAACGCGTCGGTGCTGGCGCTGCACGCCTTCGACGCCGACGGCGCCGGACCGCAGCCCTCGCGCCTGTTCGCGGCCGGGGTGTTCAGCGGCTCAGGCGGCGCGGGCACCAGCCGCGTCGCGCGGTTCGACGGCAACTCGTGGGTCTCCACCGGCGCGATCTTCAGCCCCGGCGCCGTTAAGTCCCTCGGCTCGTTCGATCGCGACGCCGACGGACCCCTCCCCGCAGAGCTCTACCTCGGGGGCGACCACATCGCCGGCGTCCGCCGATGGGACGGCGGCGCGTCCTGGACACGCATCGACGGACCCGGCGCCACCAGCGTGGACCAGATCATCGGCGTCGACCCCGACGGTGACGGCCCGCGCCCGACTTCCCTCGCGCTGGTCGGAAAGATCGGGCTGTTCCAGTTCGAGCCCGACGCCCCGATCGGCGCGGGCGCCATCTTCTGGGACGGCGCCTCGTGGTCCGACCTCGACCGCGGGCTCGACGCCACCGTGAACGACGCGATCGTGTTCGACCCGGACCTCGACGGACCCGAGCCCAGCACGCTCATCATCGGGGGCGAGTTCAGGACCGTCGGCGGTCTCCGCGCGAACCGCGTGGCGGCGTGGGATCCCGCGCGTGGGTGGCGCGCGCTCGATCAGGGGCTCGCGGGAGTGGTCCATGCTTTCGCGCTGGCCGACCTCGACGACGCCGGGCCGAACCCGCCACGACTGGTCGCCGCGGGGAACCTTGCGTTCCCCGGCGCGGGGCCGGGCAACTTCGTCGCGGAATGGGACGGCCAGTCGTGGAGCCCGCTCGGGCTGCCCTTCGACGGGCCGATCTACTCCATCATCTCCGGCGCGGGCGAGAACGCCGAGTCGGTCGGCGCGGAACTGCTCGTCGGGGGCGGGTTCCTTCAAGTGGGCGACACCACGGTCGGGCGCGTCGCCCGCTGGGACGGCGTGGCCTGGGGCGCTGTGGGAGAGGGGATCGGGCTGACCGATTCGGTCGGCTTTGACTTTGACCTTGCGGTCGGCCCGGCGGGCGTCCTGGGGCGCTCGCACCCGCGGATCCTCGCGGCCAGCCCTCCGGGGCTCTCGTTCCCGGGCGCGGGCGCCTGCGCGTTCGCATCCTTCGGTGGCGACTGGTCGCCCGTCGATCCCGCGGGCCAGATCTGCGCTCTGACCGCCCCGGACGACCTGGGCGTCCACATCGTGCCCGCGCCCGCGGACGAACAGCCCGCCGACACCCTGTACTTCGCTCGCGAGCAGTCGCTGTCGGACTTCAGCCCGCCCTGGATCGGACGGATTCGGGGCGGCGTGCTCGAGCCCCTGGCCTTGCCGCCGGGCTCTGTCGAGTCGGCGCTTCCCACGATTAGCGCGCTGGGGTTCTTTGACGAAGACGCCGAAGGCCCCGCCCCGCCCGCGCTGATCGCGGGCGTGCAGGACCGTGCGCTGGCGGGCGTGCCGACCGTGTACCGCCTGGACGCCGACGACCAGTGGTCCCCCCTGGGCGCCC
Organism: Phycisphaerales bacterium; assembly: GCA_003511945.1. Lineage (GTDB taxonomy): Bacteria > Planctomycetota > Phycisphaerae > Phycisphaerales > UBA1924 > UBA11155. Next base: position 5,095 of record DOJA01000342.1, read on the forward strand.
CCGCGGCGTTGTCACTCCCCTCGGCGTTCGTGTCGTTTGACCTCGACGCCGACGGGCCGGAGCCACCGACGCTGATCGTGGCGGAGGGTGTCCCGAGTCTGATCATCCGGTTCTCAACGACCGGGGGCACATTCAATCTCCTCCGCCCGGGCCTGCTCCGTGCGTGGACGCCCGCCTATGCCCCCCGCATCCTGGAGCAGCCGGCCGCGGACCTTTTCGTCGCCGCCGGCTCGCCCGCCGAGTTCGTCGCGCGGGTCATGGGCGCCGGCGCTCACCTGCAGTGGCGCCGCGACGGTGAGCCGATCGACGGCGCCTGCTCCCAGTTGCTGCGGATCGACGCCGCCACGGGAGCCGACCGCGGGGTGTACGACCTGGTCATCATGAATGCGTGCGGCTCGGCGTCCACCACGCCCGTCACGCTGCGCGTCCGCGCGTTCCAAGGGGACGCCAACGCCGACTCGGTCACGGACTTTGACGACATCACCGATGTCCTCGAGCGGTGGGGGAGCGACTACTCCGGGGCCACCGGCCCGGGCGACGCCGACTCCAACGGCGTGGTCGACCTCGACGACATCACCGCCATCCTGTCGAACTGGGGGCTGCGCGACGACGGCTGATCCGACATCACCCCCGATTCGCCATCAGCCACAGCCGGGGAGATGCCGCAGCGCAGCCAGGTCGATGCACGCCGGCCCGTGGTCGGCCGATACCGCATCCACGACGGTTCGCTCCGACTGGATGATCGAAGCGGCTCGGCGCGCCGGGCCGCCCCGATGCGGGATCGGCACCCGCGGGCGATCTTGATGGCCGCTTCGTGGCGCTCCTGGCTATCGAGCGCTCTCACGCGGAGCACCGCCCCCAGGAGTGCGCGTGATGTCGCTTCGTGGACCTCGGACAGCTCGACGCCGCGCTGTGGCTCGAGTGTTTGTGGTAGGTTGGCGCGGGGAGGCCACATGTTTCGAACGAACTTCCAGTCCCGGCCCCGTTGCGCACTGGATGGATTGAAGAGGGGCGCCGGTCGTGGCGTCCGGGCCAGCGCAGCGCTTGTCGGGGGCTTGACTGCGCTCGTTGCTCTCCTTGCGGGTTGCTCGCGCGAAGCGCCCCCCGACACCGGGGCTCCGCTGGTCCGCCCGGTGAAGTCCGTGGTGGTGGCGCCGGAGCAGAGCGCTCGAACCCGCACGCTGTCCGGCCGGGTCGAGGCGGCCAACAAGGTCGATCTGGCCTTCCAGGTGCCCGGATTGCTGATCGACCTTCCGATCAAGGAAGGGCAGCGGGTCGCCCAGGGCGACCTGATCGCGCGGCTGCGGCCCGACGAGTTCGAGGCGCGGCTCAAGACCCTGGAGGCGCAGCTGGCGCAATCCCGCGCGGGGCTGGACGCTCTGCGGCTCGGCGAACGGCCCGAGGAGCGGCTTCGCCGGGAGGCGCAGGTTCGTGCCGCCGCCGCGAGGGTGGCCAATGGGCAGGCCGAGTTCGACCGGATGGCCCGTCTTGTCGTGACGAACGCTGTCTCGCGTTCGGAGTACGAGCGAGCCGAGACCGCCCTCCGTGTGATGGAGGAGGAACTGGCGGCGGCCCGGCTCATCCTGGAAAAGGGCGCCGTCGGACGCGAGGAGGAGATCCAGGCGCAGGAGGCGGCGGTCCGTGCGCTGGAAGGACGCGTGAGGGAGGCGGCGATCCAGCTCCGGGACTGCACGCTGGCGGCGCCCTTCGACGGGGTGATCTCGCAGGTGTTCGTGCGCCAGGGCCAGACGATCCGAGTGGCGGAGCCCACGGTCCGGTTCCAGGATGTGGACGAGATCGACATCGCGGTCGATGTGCCCGAGGCGATCATGGCGGGCGATGTCCGCTCGACGGGCATCGACGAGATGGCCGCGGAGTTCTCGGTCGCTCCGGGCCGGCGGTTCCCGGTCCGCGTCCGTGAGATCGCGCAGGCGGCGGATCCGATCACGCAGACATTCCTCGTGCGCGTCGCGATGCAGGCCCCGGCGGACCTGAATGTGCTGCCGGGCATGACGGCGTCCGTCACGATGACCTTCCGTCGCCCGGCTGGAACGACGGAGCGCATCCTCGTGCCCGTCTCGGCGGTGCACAAGGACAGTTCGGGCGAGCAGGTGGTGTGGATCATCGGGCCCGACGGCGCCGTGCAGCGCCGGCCGATCCGGCTTGGAGAGCCGGCGGGCGGCGCGATCGAGGTCGCCGAGGGGTTGCAGCCGGGAGACCGCATCGCGGTGGCGGGCGTGAGGTTCCTCCGTGACGGGCTGAGGGTGCGGGATCTGGGCGACGCGCTCGGGGGCGTCGGGCGATGAACCCGGGCGTTGTGTCGGTCCGGATCAACCGCGTGATGTTCGTGGCGATGGCCATGATGCTCCTGGCGGGCGTTGTTGCGTACCTCAACATCGGCCGCCTGGAGGACCCCGAGTTCACCATCAAGGAAGCGCTGATCTTCACGCCCTATCCGGGGGCGAGCGCCGACGAGGTTGCGAGCGAGGTCTCCAATCCGATCGAACGGGCCTGTCAGCAGCTCGGCCAGCTCGACCGCGTCACATCGGAGTCGACGCGCGGGCTGTCGATCGTGTCGGTCATCATCAAGGACCAGTACGACAGGCCCCGCATCCCGCAGGTCTGGGACGAGCTCCGTCGCAAGGTGAATGATGTGCAGGGCCAGCTCCCGCCTTCGGTGCGCGGGCGCTCGGTGGTGGTGGACAACTTCGGCGATGTGTTCGGGATCTTCCTCGCGGTGTCGGGCGACGGGTACACGCTCGCGGAGCTGCGCCGGTATGTCGAGTCTGTTCGCCGCGAGATGCTCCAGGTGGAGGGCGTCAAGAGCGTGGATCTGTTCGCCGACCAGCAGGAGGTGGTCTTCCTGGAGATCTCCCGCCAGCGCCTGGCCCAGCTGGGGATCAACGAGGAGCAGATCTATTCCCAGCTGCAGCAGAGGAACATCGCCGCCGACGGCGGGCGCGTGCGGGTCGGGGATCAGCACCTCGTGATCGATCCCCGGGGCGCGTTCGACTCGGCGGAGGACATGCTGGGCCTCGTGATCGGGTCGGACCTGTCGGGGCGCCAGCTGCTGCTGGGCGATGTGGCGACGGTCTCACGCGGCGATCAGGACCCCCCGCGCCGCGTGCTGCTGTACGACGGGGCGCAGTCGATCGGGCTCGGCATCTCCAGCGTGCCCGGCGGCAATGTGGTCCGCATGGGCGAGCGGGTGCAGGAGCGGCTCCGGGCGCTCGAGGCCGACCGCCCGATCGGCATCGAGATCGGCCAGATCAACTTCCAGCCGACGGCGGTGTCCGAGGCGACCGCGGAGTTCATGTTCAACCTGGGCAAGGCGGTCACGATCGTCTTCGTGGTGCTCCTGATCACCATGGGGCGCAAGACCGGCCTGATCATCGGCATGGTGCTCTTCCTGACGATCATGGGGACATTCGCCGTCATGTACATGAAGGGCGACATCCTGATGGAGCGGATCTCGCTCGGGGCGCTGATCATCGCCCTGTGCATGCTGACCGACAACGCCATCATCGTCATCGAGGGCATCAAGGTCGGCATCGAGGCGGGCAAGGACAAGCTCGGGGTGGTCCGCGATGTCGTCGGAGAGAACCAGTGGCCTCTGTTCGGGGCCACGGCGATCGGCGTGCTGGCGTTCGCGGGCATCGGCCTTTCCGAGAACTCGACGGGCGAGTACTGCAACTCGCTGTTCTGGGTCATCCTGATCTCGCTCAGTCTGAGCTGGGTGTCGTCGGTCACTTTCACGCCTCTCCTGAGCTACCTCGCGTTCAAGCCCGCCAGGGAGCAGAAGTCGGGCGACGCCGACCCGTACAAGGCGCTGCCGTTCCGGGTGTACCGCACGCTGCTGGTGCTCGCGCTCCGGATGCGCTGGGTGGTCGTGCTGGCGTGCGTCGTCGGCTTCTTCGCGTCGCTGTACGGGTTCACGCTCGTCAAGCAGAGCTTCTTCCCGCCCGCGACCCGGCCGCAGTTCATGGTGGATGTCTTCCTCCCGTCGAGCACGCACATCAGCGAGACCCGGGCGTTCGCCGAGGAGGTGCGGGGGTACATCGCGGCTCAGCCGGGCGTGACGCATGTGACGACATTCGTCGGCGGGGGCGGGCTGCGCTTCCTGCTCGTGTACTCCCCCGAGCGCGAGAATCGGGCCTTTGTGCAGTTCCTGGTCGATGTGGACGACTGGCGCAAGGCGGGCGACCTGATCCCGCGGATCCAGGATCATCTGGATGCAGAGCACCCCGGGGCCAACGCGGTCGCCAAGAAGTTCCTGCTGGGCCCGGGGCAGGGCGGGCGCATCCAGGCCCGCTTCAGCGGGCCGGACCCGGCGGTGCTGCGCCGGCTCGCCGATCAGGCGGAGCAGGTCCTGCGCGACGACGGCGGCGCGGTGTGCGTGCGCAATGACTGGCGCGAGCCCGAGATGGTGGTCCGCCCCGACCTGCTGGAGTCCCAGGCGCGCCGGAACGGCATCACGCGGGTCGAGGTGGCCCAGGCCGTGCAGACGAGTCTGGAGGGGCGCGTGGTCGGCTTCTACCGCGAGCCGGGCAGCGCTGGCTCCGGAGTCTTCCCGCAGGAGACCCGCCTGCTGCCGATCGTGGCGCGCCCGCCGCTCGGGGAACGCAGCGATGTGAGCGCCATCAACGACATGCAGATCTGGAGCCCCGTCGCGGGTCGCATGATTCCTCTGAGCCAGGTGGCCTCGGGCGCGGAGGCCGTGTGGGAGAACCCGGTCGTCATGCGACGCGATCGGTTCCCCACGGTGACCGTGCACGCCGATCCGCGGACGGGCCTGCCGAGCATGCTGTTCAACCGCGTTCGGGCCGGGATCGAGGGCATCGAGCTCCCGCCCGGGTACGCGATGCAGTGGGGGGGCGAGTACGAGGACTCCGCGGACGCCCGGGCGGCGCTGGCCAAGCCGCTGCCGGCCCTGCTGGCGATCATGGTGCTGATCGTGGTGTTCCTGTTCAACTCGATCCGCATCACGCTGGTCATCTGGCTGGTCATGCCTCTGGCGATCATCGGCGTGACCGCCGGGCTCCTCCTGACGGGCGTGCCCTTCGGGTTCATGGCGCTGCTGGGCGTCATCGCGCTGGCGGGCGAGCTCATCAAGAACCAGATTGTCGTGCTCAGCAAGATCCTGACGGAAATCAGCAAGGGCAAGGCGCCCTACCGGGCGATCCTGGACGGCGGCACCAGCAAGATGCGCCCCGTCTCCATGGTCGTGATCACCACGGTTCTGGGCATGATCCCGCTGCTCACCGACCCCTTCTTCGGCGCCATGGCGGTGTGCATCATGTTCGGCCTGTCGTTCGCGGCGATCCTGTCGCTGTTCGTCACGCCGGTGCTGTACGCCATCCTGTTCAATGTCAAAGAGTCGCCCGATGCTTCCGCATCGGCGCCGATCGGGAGTTGACCGGGTGTTCATCGAGCGGCCATCCACGGTGCCTCCCTCAGCCCCCGCCCGCCGGCGCGCACGCGCGCTCATGGGCCGGCCCGCGGTCCTCGCCAGCGCGGCGTTGACGCTGGTCGGCTGCACGATGGGCCCCGACTACCAGCGGCCGGAGGTCACCACGCCGGGGGTCTACCGCGATGGCCCGGACATCCCGGACGCGGCCTCGATCGCGGATCAACCCTGGTGGGAAGTCTTCGGCGACCCGGCCCTCATCGCGCTTGTGGATGATGCCCTGCGCAACAACTACAACCTGCGGGCCGCGATTGCCCGGATCGAACAGGCCCGGGGCCTGCGGGCGCAGGCGCGGTCCGGCCTCTTCCCGCGCCTCGGGTACGACAGCGTCGTCTCCCGCGGGCGCAACGAGTTCCTGGGGGTGCCCGCACCCAACGGCGGCGATACCAGCACCGGCGGGTTCGTCGGGCTGACCGCGTTCTGGGAACTGGACATCTGGGGGCGCATCCGGCGCTCCGATGAGGCCGCGCTCGCTCGCATGGCATCCTTCGAGGAGGACCGCCGCGCGGTCATGCTCTCGCTCGTGAGCGAGGTGGCGCAGCTGTACTTCCAACTGCTGGGGCTGGACCTTCAGATGGAGATCGCGCGCCGGAGCACCGCGTCATTCGCAGAGAGTCTGTCGCTCTTTGAGCGCCGGGCCCGCGGCGGTCAGGACTCGGAACTGCCCTCGATGCGCGCCCGGGCGGCGCTGGCCGGCGCTGAGATCACGATCCCGCAGGTGGAGATCGACATCGCGATCACCGAGAACGCGATCAATGTGCTGCTCGGGCGCGCGCCGGGGCCGATCGATCGCCCCCGAGCGCTGGCGGATCAGATCGTGGCGCCGGAGGTCCCGGTCGGCCTGCCCTCGCAGCTGCTGGAGCGCCGGCCCGATGTGCGCCTCCGCGAGCAGCAGATGATCGCGGCCAATGCCGAGGTCGGCGTGGCGCTGGCCAACTATTTTCCGCGGCTGAGTCTGACCGGGATCCTGGGCGGCGCGAGCCCGGAGCTCACGGCGATCGACGGGGGCGCCGGCAGTCTGTGGTCCATCGCCGCGGGCCTGACCGGCCCGATCTTCGAGGGCGGGCGCCTCAAGGGGCAGGAAGTCGCGGCCCGCGCCCGGCTCGAGGAAGCCATCGCCAACTACCAGCAGAGCGTGCTGCGGGCTCTTGAGGATGTCTCCGATGCCATCATCACTCGGGAGAAGCTGGTGGAGGTCGAGCGCGGGCTGGTCATCGCGGTGGACTCGCTGACCACTTCGGTGAGCATGTCGACCGATCGGTTTCTCAGCGGGCTGTCGGGGTACTTCGAGGTGCTCGAAGCCCAGCAGCAGCTGTTCCCCGCCGAGCAGGCGCTCGCCACCACGCGAACGCAGAAGCTGCTGGTGCTGGTGCAGCTGTACCGGGCGCTCGGCGGCGGGTGGAACCTCGCCGACGAGCAGTGGACGAGCGATGGTGGGACTCCACCGCCCGAGGGTGAGCCCGAGCCGAAGTGAACCGCCCGCGGTGGCAAGAGCAGTTCCGTTCAGGCGGAGCGGGACAGTCGAGTCTTCGGGCGAGGCAACACTCGTCAATGCCCGATGGGGCTAGGCGTTGAGTCCGGTGGACCTGTCTTCAAAGGCGGACGATTCACGCGCCCGCCGCTCTACCCCTTCTCGACCCGTCCGCCGTGGCGGACGAAGTGCTCTATGTCCCGTTCTTGCCCGGTGATTCGGCCGCCCGGCCCACCTGGAGCCGCCAGAGCCCGAGCGTCTCCGTCAGCCACTTGTAGAGCGATGCCCCCACCAGCGTGCCCAGCGCGATGGAGGCGAGCGCGAACACGGCGCCGATGAGGGAGTCGAAGCCCGCCTGGCGGTCGCTGAGCATCGTCGTGACGGAGAGCAGACTCACCGATCCCGGCACGAGCAGCCAGAAGCTCGGGAGGAATGTCACCATGGAGGGCGGCCCCCTGAAGCGCTGCTGGATGATGTAGACCAGGGGCGTGGCGACCAGCGTGCCGAAGAAGCCGGAGACCTCGGATGTGAAGACGCCCGCAGCGGCCCGCTGCGCGGCGAATGTCGGGATCATGACCAGGAGCATCCAAGGCAGCGTGTTGCGCGGCGCGGAGAAGTGCAGCTGCACCCCGATCGCAAAGACAGCCACCCCCGCCCACGGGATCCACGGGTCCGCCATGAGCTCGGCGTTGAGGGCGACAAGGTCTCCATACTCCGCACCGGCCAGCATCGCTCCGGCGGCAAGGCCGAAGGCGAGGAGCACCAGCTGCACGAATCCGGAGATCAGGCGGCTCGCGCCGCTCACCATGTCGCCGTAGGCAAGCTCGACCATGCCGAAGGCGAGCATGGCGCCGGGGAGGAATGTAACGAGCGGCGGGATGAGCACGCACATCGGGCTGACCGCCAGACCCTCACCCAGCGCCACGAACACCAGGAGCGACACCACGACCGCCGCAACGACCGACATCGGTGCGGCCAGGACCGTTCGTTCACCCTTGAGGGCCTTCAAGACGCCGACGATTCCGCCCAGCGCTCCCGCGGCCATCAGGTTGGCCGGCGAGGGCGCGAGGATCATGGCCAGCCCGACCGTCAGCACGATGTGCCCGCCGATCACGCCCGACACGCCGAATCGCGGGCGGGACCGCATGATGTCGCCCAGACGCTTGAGCCCATCCTCCGGCGTCACTTCGCCGCGTTGGGCCGCCTCGCCCAGGGTGTACACCTCGCCGATCTGGTCAAGTCGCAGCGACTGGAGGGGTCCCTCGGCCAGGGTCACATGGTCTTCGTGCTCGCCGTGCAGGGTGATGAAGATGGCGGTCGGGAACGCGACGACGCGGGCCCGCCGGAAGCCGCGGGCGGAGGCGACGCGCCGCAGGAAGAGCTCGATCAGCGCCGTCTGCTCGCCGGAGGCGAGGTACGCCTGGGCCAGCCGGTACATGAACTCCAGCAGCGGACGCGTCCCGTTGCTCTGTGCTTGCGTCTGCATGGTCATGCGTCCGCTCGCCCGCCGAGAGCCACCCGGGGAGGGGTGGGATGCGCGCCGGCTCCGGAGCCGCGCCGCTCTGTCGTTTGACGACCGGGAGCATAACCGAGTCCGCCGCGCGCCGATCGGGTCCGGTTCGGAGCAGACATCCGGGCGAGCGCTCGAGACGGGCTTGGTACATTGGAACAAGCATGGATGTCTTCCGGACCACACCCCGATGAACACCGACCTGCTGCTCGTGCTCGGCCTGCTGGTCTCCGCCATCGTGATGTTCGCGATCAACAGGCCGCGCATGGACGCGGTGGGCCTGCTGATGATCGTCGCGCTCCCGCTCACGGGCGTGATCAGCATGAGCGAGGCCCTGGCCGGATTCGCCGACTCCAACATCGTGCTCATCGCGGCCCTGTTCGTCATCGGTGAGGGCCTGGTGAGGACGGGGGTGGCGCGACGCCTCGGCGACCTGCTCATCGCCAAGGCCGGCAAGAGCCAGACCCGTCTCATGGCGCTGCTCATGGTCGCGGTGTGCGGCTTGGGCTCGATGATGAGCTCCACGGCGGTGACGGCCATCTTCATCCCGGTGGCGCTCCGCATCGCCCAGAACACCGGCTCGGCGCCCAACCGCCTGATGATGCCCCTGAGCATGGCGGCCCTCATCTCCGGGATGACCACGCTCGTCGCCACGGCGCCGAACCTCGTGGTGAACGGGGAACTCATGCGTCAGGGGCACAAGGGCTTCCACTTCTTCGCGTTCTCGCCCTTTGGGATCCCCGTCCTCATCCTGGCGATCGTGTACATGTGCTTCGCGAGGCGGATGCTCCCCGATGGCGCGGGCGCCGGGAGCGGGGCGTCGTCGCGCGAGCCCAGTCTCGCCGACTGGATCGAGCAGTACGGGCTTGCCGCTCGCGAGCACCGGCTCTGCGTCCGGGCGAACTCGCCGGTTGTCGGTAAGACGCTCGCGGAGGTGGACCTTCGCGCCACTTCCGGGGCCAACATCGTCGCGGTCGAGCGCCCCAGCAGACTGTCCAGCCGGTTGATCCGGCCCAGCAGGGACACGGTGCTGCAGAGCGGCGATGTTCTGCTGATCGACCTGCTCGCGCCCTGCCCGAGCATCGAGCCCCTGTGCGCCAAGCTGGGGCTGGAGGTGCTGCCGCTGGCCGGCGCCTACTTCTCGGATCGCTCGCAGGACATCGGGATGGCGGAAGTGATCGTGCCCGCCGATTCGGGATTGGTCGGCAGGACCATCCTGGAAGCGAGATTCCGCACCCGCACCGGGCTGACGGTGATCGGCGTGCGCCACGGGCGCGAGGCGACCGGCGCCGATCTGGCGAGGGAAGTGCTCCACATCGGGGACACGCTGCTCGTCATCGGCTCGTGGCAGGACATCGAGCGCCTGCGGACCGATGACGCCGGGGTGAGCATCCTCCGCATGGCGGCGGACGCCAAGGACATCCTGCCCATGCCGGGTAAAGCGCTCCACGCCGTCGGGTGCCTGCTGCTCGTGGTGGCGCTGATGGTGACCGGGGCGCTCCCGAATGTGCAGGCGGCGCTGATCGGGTGCCTGCTCATGGGGCTGCTGGGCGTCATCGATCTCCCCAGCGCCTACCGATCGATCGACTGGAAGACGCTCGTGCTGATCGTGGGCATGCTGCCCTTCTCGATCGCGCTGCAGCGGACGGGCGGCGTGGAGATCGCGGCGGACGCGCTGATGAGCGTCACCTCCAACGCCGGCGCGCATGTCGTGCTGGCGTGCCTCTTCTTCGTGACCATGTCGCTGGGGCTCTTCATCTCCAACACCGCAACCGCGGTGCTCATGGCCCCAGTCGCGCTGGCCGTGGCGAACGACCTCGGCGCCTCGCCCTACCCGCTGGCGATGACCGTGGCCCTCGCTGCTTCGACCGCGTTCGTGACGCCCGTGTCGTCGCCGGTCAACACGCTGGTCGTGACCCCGGGCAACTACAAGTTCGGCGACTTCGTGAAGGTCGGCGGGCCGTTCGCGATCATCGTGATGATCGTGTGCGTCTTCCTCGTGCCGGTCCTGATGCCGCTCTATCCGACCTGATCGCACCCGCCCCCGAGGACTCCCACATGAGCACCCCAGTCGTCAAGCCCGACTCGAGCAGCCCGGGCGCGCCCGCCAAGGGAGGCATGCAGAAGATTCTGGATGTCGTCGAGCGGGTCGGGAACAAGGTCCCGCACCCCGCCCTGATCTTCCTTTTCCTGATTGTCCTCGTCGTGATCCTCTCGCAGATTCTGCACATGGCCGGCGCGTCGGTCACCGCGGAGATCATCAACCCCGAGACCCACGAGCCCGAGGCCACGACCATCGCGGCCCGGAGTCTCGTCACCGCCGACGGCATCCGGTTCATCTACACCTCGCTCATCCCGAACTTCATGAGCTTCACGGCGGTGGGGCTGATGATCGTCGCCATGGTGGGCGCCGGCGTCGCCGAGGAAGCGGGCCTGGTCAAGGCCCTGATCCGGAAGCTCGTGATGGTCTCGCCGCGCTGGGCCATCACCTACATCCTTGTGTTCGTCGGCATCCTGTCGAGCATCGCCGCGGACGCCGGGTACCTCGTCCTGGTCCCCCTCGCGGGCGCCGCGTTCCTGTCCGTCGGGCGCCACCCGCTCGCGGGGCTCGCGGCGGGGTTCGCCGCGGTCGCCGGGGCGTTCACCGTCAACATGCTCATCAAGCCGCTCGACGCGGTGCTGACGGAGTTCACCAACGACGCCATCCACATGGTCGATCCCAGCACCTCGATCGGACTGACCGCCAACCTGTGGTTCTCCGTCGCGTCGGTCATCCTGCTGACATTCGTCGTGACGCTCATCACCGAGCGGGTCATCGAGCCGCGGCTCGGAACCTACTCCGGCGAGAAGCCCGAGGACGCGGAGAACACGGTCTCCCCGGAGGAGGCCCGGGGCCTGCGCTTCGCCCTCGTCGGCCTGCTCGGCGTCATCGGGTTCTTCGGCGTCCTGTGCGTCCCCTCCTGGGGTCCCCTCCGCGATCCGAGCACCGGCGCGGTCATCGGCGACTCGCCGTTCATGAACGGCCTGATCGCCGTCATCATGGTGCTGTTCCTGGTGACCGGGGCGGCGTTCGGCTTCGGATCCCGCAAGTTCACCAATGTCACGGATGTGGTGAAGGCCATGGAGAAGGCCATCTCGGGCCTCGGAGGCCTGATCTTCCTGCTCCTGATCATCTCCCAGTTCATCGCGTACTTCAACTACTCCAACCTCGGAACCCTGATGGCCCTGAGCATGGCCGACATGCTCAAGAGCGCGAACATCGGCCCGCTCTGGCTGCTGCTGGGGTTCATCGTGGTGGTCGCGATCATCGATCTGCTCATCACCGGCGCCATCGCCAAGTGGGCGATCTTCGCCCCGATCTTCGTGCCGCTCCTGGTCCGGCTCGGCGTGGACCCGGAGGCGGTGCTCGCGGCGTACCGGATCGCGGACTCGCCCATGAACGCGATCACGCCGCTCAACGCCTACTTCGTGCTCGCGGTCACCATCGCGCAGAAGTACAACAAGGAGGCCGGCGTGGGCACGGTCGTCGCGCTGATGCTGCCCTATGTCGGCCTCATGTTCCTGGCCTGGACCGTCCTCTTCGTCGCGTGGTTCGTGCTCGGGCTGCCTTGGGGCCTGAATTGACCGAGTCGACCTATGGCGACCGAGTGTTTCCCGGATTCAACCACCGATGCACGCCGCCCCGGGGCATGCGAGAAGCAAGGATCAGCCGATGCCCGCTTCCAAGCCGCCCGTCAATGTGAAGTCCGCCGAGGATCGCCTGATGCGCTACCTGGCCATCGAGGGAGTCAGCGGCGAGGAGCAGGACATCGCCGCCGCAGTCGTGGCCGACCTCAAGGCGCTCGGCGTGCCCGCGTCGGCGATCAAGTACGACACGGCCCACAAGCGCATCCCCCTGCCCACGCAGACCGGGAATCTCTTTGTCAACCTCCCCGGCACGCCCGGGCGCAAGGGCCCGCGCCTCGCGTTCGCAACGCACCTGGACACGGTCCCGCTCTGCGCCGGGGCCAAGCCCAAGCGCGTGGGGAAGAAGATCGTGCCTGCGGGAAAGACCGCACTGGGCGGCGACAACCGCACCGGGTGCGCCGTCCTGGTCACGCTCGCCGAGACGCTCATCAGGAACAAGCTCCCCCATCCTCCGATCACCCTCGTGTTCACCGTCCGCGAAGAGAGCGGCCTGCAGGGCGCGCGCTTCATGGACACCAAGTTCCTGGGCAAGGCCGCGATGTGCTTCAATGTCGACTCGAAGGTCCCCGCGGACCTGATCACGGGCGCGGTGGGCGCCGAGCGGTGGGATGTCGAGATCGAGGGCAAGGCCTCGCACGCGGGGGTGGCGCCGGAGAAGGGCATCTCCTCGATGCTCGTGGCCTCCCTCGCGCTCGCCGAGGCCCGGCGCGGAGGGTGGTTCGGCAAGGTCGTGAAGGGCACGAAGCGCGGGACCAGCAACCCGGGCATCTTCTCCGGCAGGGACGGGAGGCCCGCCGGCAACGCCACCAATGTCGTCACCGACTATGTCCATGTCCGGGGCGAGACCCGCAGCGCCGACGCCAGGTTCGCCGCCAGGATCACCGCCGCCTACAAGGCTGCCTTCATCAAGGCCGGCAAGGAAGTGAAGGACGACACGGGCGGAACGGCCAAGGTGAAGTTCCAGGGGCGCTCCGAGTACCCGCCGTTCCGCATGCCCGACAACGCCCCCGCGGTGCAGCACGCCATCCGGGCGGCGAGGTCCATGGGCCTCCAGCCCCGGACGCTCTTCTCCAACGGCGGGCTCGATGCCAACTGGTTCGCGAAGTACAACCTTCCCACCGTCACGATCGGCGCGGGCCAGCACGACATCCACACAGTGAAGGAGTATGTGTACCTGCCCGAGTTCGCGGACGGGTGCCGGCTGGCCGTCGCGCTGGCGACGCTCGATCAGGGGTGATGCCGCCCCGGCTCGGGCGCCCGCAGTCCGCGACCGACCTCGGCGCTCCAGTCCACCAGTGAGGCCGCTCCGCGAGCGGGTCCACCCGCGCATCGGTTGGTCGACTCCCGTTGGCGCCCTGCATTGAACCGGTGTTCTGCTACCTTTGGCCGCATTCCCAGGCGTCGCGGGTCGGCGCGGCGAGAAGCTCGGCCGGCCAGGGGGACAGGATCGAGCGCCCATGGTTACACGCCCAGAGACGCCCGGCTGGCCATCGACAATCTCGACCGGCCATCTGCCCGCTGCCGAAGCGGTCCGCGCGCTGCTGACGGAGGCGCACGAGGCCTACCGCAACAACACCGAGGGCACGGTCGCGGACTACATCCCCGCGCTCGCTCGCGTGCCGGCGCACCTGTTCGGGATTTGTGTCGCCGGCGTCAGCGGGAACCTGCACGAGGTCGGCGACACCGAGCACGAGTTCTCGATCCAGAGCGTCTCCAAGCCCTTCGTGTTCGCGCTGGTGTGCCAGGAGGTCGGCGAGGAAGAGGCCAGGGCCCGGCTCGGCGTGAACGCCACCGGCCTCCCCTTCAACTCCGTCATGGCGATCGAGCTGAACCAGGCACGCACCATGAACCCCATGGTGAACGCCGGTGCGATCGCCGCGACCTCCCTCGTTCCCGGCGCATCCGCGGACGCCAAGTGGGAGTTCATCCGCCACGGGCTCTCCCGGTTCGCGGGGCGCCCATTGTCCCTCAACACCGAGGTGTACAAGTCCGAGGCGGCTACCAACCTCCGCAACCGGGGGATCGCCAAGCTGCTCGAGGGCTACGAGCGCATGTACTTCGATGCGCTCGCGGCCACCGATGTCTACACCAGGCAGTGCTCGCTGAACATCAACGCCCGAGACCTCGCGGTCATGGGCGCGACCCTCGCCGACGGCGGCGTGAACCCCGTCACACGCGAACGCGTCGTCGATCCATCCGTCTGCACGCGGGTGCTCGCGGTCCTCGCCACCGCGGGGCTCTACGAGCAGTCGGGCGACTGGCTCTACGACATCGGCCTGCCGGGCAAGAGCGGCGTGGGGGGCGGGATCTTCACCGTCGCGCCCGGGAAGGGCGGGCTGGGCGTGTTCGCGCCGCTCCTCGACGGAGCCGGCAACTCCGTGAAGGGCCGGCTCGTCTCCAGGTTCCTTTCTGAGCGATTGGGCCTCAATCTGTTCGCGTCCAGGCCGGAGATCTGATCGGACCTTCACGCGCGGCGTGGGCATCGGGCGAACACGCCGCCAACTCCAGGAGTGGCAGCCATGTCGTCATCCCGTGCCCCGGCGCCAGCACAGAGCAGCGAAGAGCGCGCCTCGTGGGTCCCCATGATCGTCATCGCGATGGGTCAGGCGCTCATGTCCTTCAATGTCGCCGCCATCCCTGTTTCCATGGGCGGCATGGTCAAGAGCTTCAATACGCCCCCGACAACCGTCGGCACCGCCATCGTGATGTACTCACTGGGCGTCTCCGGGTTCGTGATGCTCGGCGCCAAGCTCGGGCAGCGGTTCGGCTCCAAACGCTTCTTCCAGGTCGCCACCGGCCTGTTCCTGGGGGCGATGGTCCTGATGGTCATCAGCCCGCGTGCCGAGGTCATGCTGGCGGCCCAGGGGCTCGCGGGGTTCGCCGGCGCTTCGCTCGTCCCGTCGCTCGTGGCCCTGATCGCCAATCACTACCGGGGCAGGCAGCAGGCCCAGGCCGTCGGGTGGCTCGGCTCGGCCCGCGCGATCGCGGGCGTGCTGGCCTTTGTCATCGTCGGATTCGTCGCCGCGATCAACTGGCGCTTTGCGTTCGGCCTCCTGATCGTCCACGCCGCCGCGATCCTGCTGCTCAGTTTCAAGCTCAAGCCATCGCCGCCGCGCCCTGAAGTGAAGATCGACGCGATCGGCGTGGTCCTGGCCGCCGTGGGGATCATCTCCGTCGCCTTCGGCTTCAACAACCTCCGCGGATGGGGTGCGCTGCTGGCCCGACCGGGCGCGCCGTTCGACATCCTCGGGCTCTCGCCCGCGATCGTCCTGATCGGTTTCGGCGTCATGACCGTGATGGCGTTCTTCGTGTGGTCGCACAAGCGGGCCGCCGGCGGCAGAACCCCGCTGCTCGCCCTCGAAGTCGTCGACTCCCCGAAGGAGTGGGCCGCCGTCGTGTGCCTGTTCGCGATCGTCGCTATGGAGGGCGCGATCAACTTCTCCGTGCCCCTGTACACCCAGATCGTGCAGGGCCGGTCCTCGATGCAGACCTCCATCGCCATGATGCCCTTCATGCTGACGGTGTTCTTCACCGCCATCCTGATTGTTCGGCTCTACGCCCGATTCCCGCCGCGCACCATCGCACGGGCGGCGTTCATCCTGGTCGCCGTCGGCGCCGCGTGGCTGGCGTTCGTGGTCCGCAACGAGTGGAGCACGGCGCCGGTCATCATCGGCCTGATCACCGTCGGGCTGGGCCAGGGGGCCTTGGTCACCCTGCTCTTCAATGTGCTCGTCACATCCTCGCCCAGGGAACTCGCGGGCGATGTGGGCTCTCTCCGCGGCGTGACGCAGAACCTCGCCGCCGCCGTCGGGACTGCGGTCATCGGCGCGCTGCTCGTCGCCGTGCTCAGCTCCCTCGTCGTGAGCAATCTCGCGAGCAACCCGGTGCTGACTCCCCGGCTCCAGGCCGAGCTCGCTCTCGACAGCATCAACTTCGTCAGCAACGACCGTCTCAAGAGCGCGCTCGAAGCGACCAGCGCAACCCCCGAGCAGGTCGCGGAGGCGGTCGCCGTCAACACCGACGCCCGCGTCCGGGCCCTCAAGATCGGCTTCCTGCTCATGTCGGGGCTCGCCCTGCTCGCGGTGGTCCCCTGCTCGTGGCTGCCCAACTACAGGCCCGACGAGATCCCCGCCGATCCGAAGCCCAGGAAGTCCTGATCGACCGCCCGCATCGGAGTCCGCTCGATGGCTCTTCCCCGACTGCTCTTCCTGTCCCTCGGCGGCACCATCACCATGGTGCCGACCGACTCCGCCTCCGGCGGCATCGCGCCCAAGCTCGGCGCCGCCGAACTGGTCGCCTCCGTCCCCGCGCTCGCACAGACCGCCTCCATCGAGGCGCGATCCCCCTTCAAGCTCCCCAGCCCCTCACTGACCATCGCCAACCTCATCGAGGTCGCACGGACGATCAACGAATCCTTCGCAGCCGGGTTCGACGGCGCCGTCGTGATCCAGGGCACCGACACGATCGAGGAGTCCGCGTTCATCCTCGACCTGCTCGTCCCCGGCGACAAGCCCGTCGTCATCACAGGCGCCATGCGCGGCGCCGATGCGCCCGGGGCCGACGGACCGGCCAACCTCCTCGCCGCCGCACGGGTGGGCGCTTCCGCCGATGCCCGCGCGCTGGGCGCCCTCGCGGTGCTCAACTACGACATCCACGCGGCCCGCTTCGTGCAGAAGTCGCACACCGCCCTGCCCTCCGCCTTCCTTTCTCCGCTCGTTGGCGCGCTGGGGGTCGTCGCGGAGGGCCGTCCACGCTTCTACGCCCGCATCGCGCGCAATCCCTGCCTGCCGATCGACGCCGGACCGCCGGGACCGATCGCGCTCGTCAAAGTCCCGATGGGCGACGACGGCCGCCAACTGAAGTCGCTGCCCGACCTCGGGTTCGTCGGCGCTGTCATCGAGGCCATGGGCGCCGGACATGTCCACGCCGATGTCGCCCCCATCCTCGCCGAGCTCGCCGCGAAGATTCCCGTCGTGCTCGCCTCCCGCTCCATGACCGGCCCCGTCTTCGAAGCAACCTACGGCTACCCCGGCGGCGAGATCGACCTCATCAACCGGGGCCTCATCCCATCCGGGTACCTCTCCGGGCTCAAGGCCCGACTGCTGCTCGGTCTCGCGCTCCGCGCCGGGAGCGATCGCGCCAGGATCCGCGAAGCGTTCCGGCCCTACCAGTAATCCCCACCCGAACACGACCGTCCGGCCAGTCATCGGAGAACGCCCATGCGGCATGTCACGAGCACCCTGGAGTTCCTGCTCATCGCGGCGCTCGCCGCTCAGCCCGCGTGGGCACACCAGCCGGCCCCCGCCGCGGACACCCCGGAACAACCCGCCGATTCTCCCGTGGAGGCCACCGATCCGGAGTCGGTCACCCTCGCCGAGAAGAGGGGACTCCACTTCAACCCGTTCGATTACGAGACCGCCTTCTCCCCCGGCGAAAGCGAGACGAGCCCCACCGTCGAGATGGACGAGATCGGCGCCCCGCACACCGCCCTGCTGAACATCCCATGGCTCGATGCGCCCTTCAACGCGGCCACGAAGTGGCTCGACCGGCTCGATGCCGACACCGGCCTGCGCCTGCGCTTCGCCGCCACCTTCGTCTTCCAACAGGCCTCCGGCGGCCCGGGCGATCGCTCCGCCGGCGCCGGCGACATCGACATCATGGCCGCCTGGACTCTCCTCGGGCGCGGCACGCTGAACACCGGGCGCCTCATCGTCACCGGCGAGTACCGCTTCAAGGCCGGCGAGGTCACGCCCAACGCGCTCCGCGACGAGATCGGCTCACTCCAGCGCACCGCGGGCGGCTTCAACGACCGCGGGTGGGCCCAGCGCGACTTCCACTGGGTCCAGCGCCTCTTCGAAGGCAAGCTCCGGCTCCTCGTCGGCCGCTCGGATGTGTCCGACTATGTCGGCGCCCACCGCCTCCAGAGCATCAACAACTCCTTCCTCAACCGCCAGTTCTCGGCCAACTCAACCACCAACTTCCCCGCCGGCCACACCGCCTCCGCCGGCCTCTCCGTCCGCCCCATCGACGAGTTCTACGCCACCGGCGGCATCGCCAACGCCTACGGCTCGTCGACCAACGCCAACTGGGACACCATCGACGAGGGCGACTACTTCTACTTCGGCGAGGTCGGCTTCACCCCCACCATCGACGGCCTGGGCTCCGGCCGTTACGCCCTCTTCGTCTGGCACATGGCCGAACGATCCCTCGACAACCTGCCCGACGACTCCGGGTTCTCTGTGATCCTCGAGCAGGACATCACCCCCAACCTCCACCTCTTCGCCCGCTACGGATGGTCCGACGAGGGCTCCACCGGCATCAAGTCCGCGGGAGAAGGCGGCATCGGCTACCGGGGGCTCTTCGGCTCCCCCGACAACCTGACCGGCGTCGCCATCGGAGTCTCCGAGCCCACCAACAGCGATCGGCGCAACGAAACCAATGTCGAGGCCTTCCAGCGCTTCCAGCTCACGCAGTTCTCGCAGCTGACCCTCGGCATCCAGGGCATCTTCGATCCGAGCAACGCCCCCGACGACGACGCCATCGCCGTCTTCGGCCTCCGCCTCCGGGTCGAGTTCTGATACGGATCGTGACGGTATCTCGTGCGCGTTCGTCGCATGATCGGGTTGCGCGATCTGATCTGGTGCGGGATGATGTGCGCGGCAGGGATGTGCAGCGCATCCTGCGCGAGGAGTTCGGCCTCACGCGCTCGCTCATCGCCGCGTACAACAACCTTCACCGCCTGGGCTGCTCGTGCCTGGCGCCGCGCTCGCGGCGCTCGCGGCACAAGAGGCAGGCCCTCCAGGCCCAGAGGACATTCAAGAACGACAGCGCCCCCCTTTGTGAAGGCCGTGCGCGCCGCGGTCGCCCCGCCCGGCGACCGCGTGCGCGTCTTCCTGAGGATTCTGAGGGATGAGCTGGACGAGCCCGATCAGGGGTTCTCATCATGGACCAGGCCGGCTGGCACAAGGCAAGGCGGCTCGTCGTGCCGGAGAACATCACGGTCCTGTACCTGCCGCCGTACAGCCCGGAGCTCAACCCCGTGGAGCGTGTGTGGGCGTACCTGCGGAGCCACTACCTCAGCAACCTGGCGTACAGGGACTACGACCACCTTCTCGACGCCGGAGCCGACGCGTGGCAACGGCTCACGCCCGAGACTCTCAGATCCGTCTGCGCCCTCGACTACATCATGCCAGAGGAAGAGCGGTGAAGCGTATCACAGGCGCTGGATCAGGCTTGGAGGGGCAGGCCCGGCCTCCACCCTCTTCGCCGAAGCCGCGCACAAGGGCGCCGCCCACGCAGTCATGCGTCAGGTGTAGCATTCACGAAGTCCATCAAGTGGACAGGGCAATGGGAATAGGCGTGCCTCATCGGTTATTCCCGCTTTGATTCAAGTCACTCACCCCGCGGTCCGCTGATGGGCCGCGTTGGTTCACCAGGATCCCAACCCATGCGCGTGACCGTCACCGACGCCGACATCCAGCGTGCCTTCGAGATCGTGAAGGACGACCCGTGCTTCGCCGAGAGTGTGGCCGCCATGATGGCGGGCAGACGCCCCGGCGAGATGCTCCAGGCCATGAGCCTGCGCCCCGAACTGCTCTCGGGCTTCAGCGCGATGGGCGCGGGCTTCTACCCCGGCGGGATCGTCGAGCGCGACCTCAAGGAACTGGTCATCCTCGAGTCGTCCCGCTCCAACGCCTGCCAGTTCTGCAC
>DOJA01000342.1:25168-33300 GCA_003511945.1 Phycisphaerales bacterium
TTCCTGATCGGGAACATCAACTGCCTGAACCTGTTCAACAACTGCCTGCGGGTGATGTACCACGGCGAGTACGAGGCGACGGGGCGACAGTGAACCGGGGCGGGGTTGGGAGACTCCGTCGAGTCACGCTCAGTTCGGCGGGGGCTGACGGATCGTCCGTCGCCTCGTCCAAGTGAAGTGCGGCGTCCGTCGAGCCGCCGATGGCGTGCGACACGGCGCGCGGAGGGTTTGCCGGCGTGTTCGTCGCGCCCCGGGCGCGAGTGCCTGGGCGAGAGAGCCGTGCCCCGCGCGCCATCACGCCGGCGATCAGGCCGTGTGGCCGCTGTGTGCCGGCGATGCGTCCTTGAAGTGGCGGCCCCAGATCGGGCGCAGTCGCTCGACCGCTTCGGGCGCGATCAGGATCTTGTTGGTCCAGATGCCCAGCCGCAGAGCGTCGTGCGCCGGGCTGGGTCGGTCGCGGAGGATCGTGATGTCACGCAGGGCGGCCTCGACGAGGTGGGCCGCGGCATCGGCGCTCCTGCGGATGTTGCCGATGATCTCCGCCAGCAGCGACTCGGGCGCTGACGACGACGAGGACTCGGGGCGCTCGCGCCAGCAGTCGTAGTCGGTGGGCAACGCGACAAGGGCATACGCCATCTCGGCTTCGCGGGCCAGCCGGGCCTCTGGAAGCGCCGTCATCCCGACCACATCGGCGCCCAGCGTGCGGTGCACGCGGCTCTCGGCTCGGGTCGAGAAGGATGGGCCGTCGATGCAGACATATGTGCCCCCGATGTACACCTCGACGCCCCGTTCGCTTGCGGACGGGTCCGCCGCGGTCAGCCACTCCATCATCACCGGGCAGCAGGGATCGGCGAACTCGACATGGACCGCGGCGTCGTCGAAGAAGGTGCGGCTCTCATGGCGCCTCCCCGCGCCGGTCGTCCGGTCGATGAACTGGTCGACGAGCATCACGCCGCCGGGCCGGACTTCCTCTCGCAAGGAGCCCACCGCCCCGGTGGCGATCAGGTGCGTCACGCCCAGCGACTTGAGGGCGAAGATGTTGGCGCGGTACGGCACCATGTGCGGCGGGATGATGTGCCCCGGCCCGTGGCGCTGAAGGACAGCGACCTGCACATCCGAGTCTGTCAGCGTGCCGAGGGCGATGGGCGCGCTGGGAGGGCCGAAGGGCGTGCCGACCTCGATGAGTTTGTGCGAAGCGAGAAGTCCCGCGGCCGTCAGCCGGTCTTCCATGCCGCTGCCGCCGAGGATCCCGAGTCGCATATGGGGTGGTGCTCCGGGCGGCTGGGCGGGGGCCGCCTGGGCGGCACGGTGCGAAAAAGGGAATAGATTGGCCGGCTCGCCTATTCCCTCCCGGGCGCCGAGTCACGCCGGCGTCCGACCCGGGGGCGAGGCCGGGACGCGGCCTCCGCAAAGGAGCATCGATCGCATGAGCAGGGCGACAGTGTACGGCACGGGCAAGTTGGGGGGGGCGGGGGCCGACGGGATCGAATGGGCCGTGCGGTCGCGGTATGCAGAGGCCTCGCGCGTGGCCGAGGCCGCCCTGTGCTGCCCGACCATCAACTACGACACGACGCTCCTCGCCATGCTCCCCGCGGAGATCGTCGAGAAGGACTACGGCTGCGGCGATCCCAGCAGGTATGTCGGCGAGGGGGAGACGGTCGTCGATCTGGGCTCGGGCGGGGGCAAGATCTGCTACATGATCTCGAAGAAGGTGGGGGCGCGGGGGCGGGTCGTCGGCGTGGACTTCAATGAGCCGATGCTCGCGCTGGCCCGCAAGTACCAGGTCGAGATGGCCGCCAAGCTCGGCTGGGCGAACACAGCGTTCGTCAAGGCCCGCATCCAGGACATGGGGCTGGACCTTGACGCGCTGGCGGCGTGGATCGCCAAGCACCCCGTGACGAGTCTGGAGGGCGCCGACGCACTGGAGGCCGAGAAGCGTCGCATCCGCGCCGAGGCGCCCGGCGTCGCGAGCGACTTCGCCGATGTGGTCGTCTCCAACTGCGTGCTCAACCTCGTGGCGACGGAGGAGAAGGCCCGGCTCTTCGACGAGATGTTCCGCGTGCTGAAGAAGGGCGGGCGGGCGGTCATCAGCGACATTGTATGCGACGAGACGCCGCCCGAGTCGATGCGGAGTGACCCGCGCCTGTGGAGCGGGTGCGTCTCGGGGGCGTTCCGTGAAGACGAGTTCCTCGAACGCTTCGAGAAGGCCGGGTTTCACGGCGTGGAGATCCTCGACCGGGCGTCCGAGCCGTGGCAGGTGGTCGAGGGGATTGAGTTCCGCTCGATGACCGTGCGGGCATACAAGGGCAAGCAGGGGCCGTGCTTCGAGCACAACCAGGCGGTGGTCTACAAGGGGCCTTGGAAGAAGGTCGTGGACGACGACGGGCACACGCTGGTGCGCGGGGCGCGGATGGCGGTGTGCGACAAGACATACCAGATCATGACGAACCCGAAGGGCCCGTACGCGGGGCAGATGATCGGCATCGAGCCGCGCGAGGCGATCGAAGCGGGCGACGCCAGGCCGTTCGCGTGCCACAAGCAGGCGCTGCGCGACCCGAGGCAGACCAAGGGGCTGGACTACCGCGAGACGATCGCGGCGGATGGGGAAGGGTGCTGCACGGACGGCGGGGGGGCGTGCTGCTGAGCGTCGGGCGGAACTGAAGGGTCCATCCCGCGCCGGCGGCATGGACGCTGTGGGCCTTTTCATGGCTATAGCACTCATCATCGCGGTCCTCTGGCTCGCCTACAGCAACGGAGCGAACGACAACTTCAAGGGCGTCGCGACGCTCTACGGCAGCGGCGCGGCGTCGTTCAACCGGGCCAGAGCGTGGGCGACCATCGCCACGATCGCCGGCAGTCTGGTGTCGGTCGTGTTCGCGGCGTCCTTGGCCAGGAAGTTCTCCGGCGGCGGGCTCGTGCCCGCGGAGTTCGCCAGCAGTTCTGCGCTGCTGATCTCGGTCGGGGCGGCGGGCGCGGCGACGGTTCTCCTCGCGACGCTCCTGGGCATGCCCACATCAACGACGCACGCGCTCACGGGCGCACTCGTGGGCGTGGCGCTGTTCGTCAATGGCGGCCCCCTGCCGCTGGCCAAGCTCTGGAGCGGCTTCTTTCTACCCTTGCTCGTCAGCCCCATCATGGCCGTGGCGCTGGCGGGCGGGGCTTACATCATTCTGCGCCGGCTGCGACTGGCACTGGGCGTCACCCGCGAGACCTGCGTGTGCGTGGGGCCGGCAAGAGCGCTTGTGCCCGTGGCGCTCACCGTTGGGGGCGGGCGCGGCGGCGGGGGGGGGGCGGCGCTGGTCGATCAGCGATCCGGCTCATGCCTCAATGGGCTGAGCGTCAGCGTCGGCGAGACCTCGCAGTGCGTCGAGCGGTACTCGGGCACACTCGTCGGCGTTGATGCGCAGATCGCTGTCACAACCGTCCACTACGCCAGCGCGGGCGCCGTCTGCTTCGCCCGAGCCGTCAACGACACGCCCAAGATTGCTGCGCTGCTCATGGCGTTCGGGGGCGTGGGAGGCGCGATCGGCGGATGGCAACTGGGCATCGTCGCGGCGGCGATGGCCGTCGGCGGCCTGATCCAGGCCCGCAAGGTGGCCGAGACCATGAGCAAGCGCATCACGGCGCTCAACCCGGGCCAAGGCCTCACCGGCAACCTCGTGACGGCCCTCCTCGTCATCGGCGCATCGCGGTTCGGATTGCCGGTCTCGACCACGCATGTCTCGGTCGGGTCGATCTTCGGCATCGGCGTTGTGGGCGGCAGGCCGCAGTGGAAGACCGTCGGTCAGATCGGCACGGCCTGGCTCACCACGCTGCCGCTGGGCGGGCTGCTCGGTGCGGGACTGTACTTGCTGCTGTCACACCCCTCGATTGCGTCTGCCTGAAACCATGTTCGGAGTCACGATCCATGCTCGTCTCTCAGTCTGACTCGTCGCGTTCCGCGTGGCAGACCGCGCAGACGGCTTCGTCGCCCGAGCCCGTGGGCATCACTGTCAATGGCTCCCGACCCGGGCGGTGGGAGCCCAACGCGTTCGATCGTGCCGTTGAGGCCGCGACGGGCTCACCGCTGATCGCTGCGGGCGCAGGCGGCATCAGGACATTCCAGGTGAATGTCGGCCTGCGGTGCAACCTCGCGTGCCATCACTGCCATGTCGAGAGCGGACCCAAGCGGACCGAGGAGATGGGCTGGGAGACGATGGAACTCGTGCTCCGCGCCGCGAAGCTCGCCGGCGCGAGGACCATGGACATCACCGGCGGCGCGCCGGAGATGAACCCCAGCTTCCGGCGATTCGTCGCCGCGGCGAAGGCACAGGGGCACGAGGTGATCGTCCGCACCAACCTCACGATCGCGCTCGAAGCGGGCTACGAGGACCTGCCCCGCTTCTTCCGCGAGCAGCGGGTGCACCTGATCGCGTCGCTGCCTTGCTATCTCGAAGTGAATGTGGACAAGCAGCGCGGGCGCCATGTCTATGTCGAGAGCGTCGAGGTCATCAGGCGCCTCAACGCGGAGGGCTTCGGGATCGACCCCGAGTTGCCGCTCGACCTGGTGTACAACCCGGGCGGGCCTTCGCTCCCGCCGCCGCAGGACCGGCTGGAGACCGACTACCGGCGCGAACTCGATCGCCAGTTCGGGCTTCGCTTCACCGGGCTCTACACGATCACGAACATGCCCATCGGCCGGTTCCAGCACGACCTGGAGCGCAGCGGCAAGGGGGCGGCCTACAAGCAGAAGCTCGTCGACGCCTTCAACCCCGCCACGATCGAGCTGCTGATGTGCCGCCACCAGGTCCATGTGAGCCACGACGGCACGCTCAGCGACTGCGACTTCAACTACGCCATCAAGCTCGGCGTGAACTCCGACGAGGAGGAGGGGGGGGCGCAGTCGGCCCGGCACATCCGTGACCTGAACTCGCTTGACGCCATCGCTCGATTCGCCCGCCGGTCGATCGCGACGGGCGAACACTGCTTCGGGTGCACGGCGGGGTGCGGGTCGTCGTGCGGGGGAGCGCTCGCGTGACAGCGTTCACAGTCCACGCTCCAGGCGCACCGCACCCAGGTCTTGACCAAGCGTTCCAGACCACCTATGCTCTTGGCGCGCACCACCAACGGACGCGTCGGGCCATGCCCTGGAAGAAGAACTTCGATGTCGACACCGCACGGGACCGGGCCAAGGCCCTGTTCTGGTCCAGGGGCTACCAGGCCACTTCGATGGACGACTTGCTCAAGGGCATGGCGATCAACCGCGGGAGCTTCTACGCCACCTTTGGAAGCAAGCAGGACCTGTACCTCGATGTCCTGCGCCGCCACGAGGAGCACTACCGCCGCGGAGTGCTGGAGCACCTCCGGACGGCGTTCGCGCCTCGCGAGGCGATCCTCGCGCTGTTCGACGCGGTGCGGAACGAGGCGTCGGGCCCCAAGGGGACGCGGGGGTGCTTCCTGGCGAACGCCACGATGGAGCTCGCCTCGTCGGACAGGACCGTCGCCAAGATTGCCCGTGGAGCATTCAACGAGACCGAGGCATTCTTCCACGCCATGATCGTCGCAGGTCGGTCCGACGGAGCAATCCCGCCAACCGTCGATCCGGTCCTGGCCGCGAGGGCTCTGCTTGGCCTGCTGCTCGGCATTCGCGTGCTCGCCCGCGGTGGTTCTGCGCCCGCGGTGCTCGACTCCATCGTCCAGCAGGTCGATGGCATGATCTAGGACTTGTTCCCTGTGCCGCGGCACCGCGGCAAGTCGTCTGTTCAGAATTGGAACGAGCGTTCCAAACAGTCTCAATGGTTTGGCTCTTTAGGAGAAACGCCATGAAGTCCGCACTCCCCGATGTTCCCGTCCGAAGCGTCGAGTCCGCTCCCGTCGCCTCGCGCGACCTGCTCAAGGCCGCCGGCAGCAAGTTCGGCTTCGTGCCCAACCTCCTGGGCATGTTCGCCAACGCTCCGGCCCTGCTGGAGGGCTACCTCACCCTCGCCGGCATCTTCGACAAGACCTCGCTCTCGCCGACCGAGCGCCAGGTGGTTCTGCTCGCCGTTAGTTTCGAGAACGGCTGCGAGTACTGCATGGCCGCCCACAGCGCCATCGCGGGCATGCAGAAGGTCGATCAGGGCGTCATCAGCGCGCTGCGCGACGGCGGGTCGATCGCCGATGCCAGGTTGGAGGCGCTGCGGTCATTCGCCGCCGAGGTCGTCCGCACCCGGGGCTGGCCGTCCCCCGAGACGGTCTCGCGCTTCACGGGCGCCGGGTACACGCCCGCGCAGGCGCTGGAGGTTGTTCTGGGCGTCGGCGTGAAGACGCTCTCGAACTACGCCAACCACCTTGCGGCGACGCCGCTCGACGCCGCGTTCGCGCCGGTGAAGTGGTCTATGCCTGGGTGCGGATGCGGCACGGCATCGTGCGGATCACGCTGAGCCGGCCCTCCCTCCTCCTGACGGAACGGGCGGCCCGTGCGGTCTCTCGCCGTGTCGCGTGTCGAGCCGCACGGGCGACCTTCCGCTCACGAAATCAGTGTTTGCACGCCACCATTCTCACATAGGAGTTCGTTCATGCCACTGGTTCAAGTCAAAGGTGTGTCCGGGTATCTGTCCAAGGAACAGAAGGCCGAGCTGGTCACTCGTCTGACCGACGCGGTCCTCTCGGTCGAGGGCGAGGGCCTCCGCCCCGTCACCTGGGTCATCATCGAAGATGTGCCCGAGGGTCAATGGGGCGTCGGCGGCAACCTCGCGTCCACCCAGATGCTCCGCGAAATGGCCGGCACGCACCAGTGCGGCGCGGGCACCGGCGCCTGCGCTCGTACCTGACTCGCGCCATCGCCCGCGCTCTCACTCACACCACCACGAAGCGGAGCGGGTCGCCCGCGCGGACTCATGCCACATCGCGTGACCATCCGCGCGGGCGCCCTCCGCCCTCATCGCTCGTGAGTCTTCCGTCTCCATCCAGTTGTGTCTCCAGCAAGCCCCCATTCAAGGAGCGTCGCATGCTGAACACAATCCACATCCCGTGTCGTCCGCCGTCGCACTCTGCCTGGCATCGTCGCTCTTGCCGGCACGATGCCCGCCGCCGGCGCAGCCATGATCGGCGACGGTGAGGCGCCTCGGCACCACACCCCAGCACCCATCATCGCCCCCGCGAGGACCGACGCGGGCGTCCACTCCCGCACCGTCAAGGTCGACGGGCTGGACATGGTCTATCGCGAGCCCGGCCCGAAGGACGCCCCGGTGGTCCTGCTGCTGCACGGCTTCCCGACTTGTCGCAGATGTGCCGCAACCTGATCCCCGCCCTCGCGGACAAGTGCCGCGCCATCGCGCCCGACTACCCGGGTCTCGGCCCGAGCTCGATGCCGAGCGTGACCGAGTTCGAGTGCTCCTCCGACAACCTGGCCCGCGTGGTCGACAAGTTCACCGTCGCGGTCGGGATCAAGGACTCCACGATGTGTGTGCGGGACTACGGGGCGCTCATCGGCCACCGCATCGCCAACAGCCAGCCGGAGCGACCGGGGCGTGGAACGACACGGCCAGCTCGACGGTCGCGGTTTGGTGTCCTCGAAATGTCCGCGGCATGCACACGCTGCGGTACGGGCAGTTCGGCCGTATGGTCGTGGTTGCGGCGCTGAGTGGTGAGTCGATCGGAGGCGTTGCCATGAACGAGCAGGCGACGCAATTCCAAGCCGGGCGCAACATCGCGATACAGGCGCCGCCGCATCAGGACGAGCAGACCGTGCGGGTCCATCGCGATGTGCTGTGCCCGCCCCCGCTGCACGAGGGTGCGCCGGCCGTGGGATTCGTCTTCGCTGGTCGTTCGGGGAGGCGCGAACCGCACCCACCGTCCCGCCCGCGCTGGCCGCGGCGTGCGACCGCGACGCGGACCGCATGGAGCACTACGCCCGCGTCCGTGACGAGATCCCGGAGTTCGTGGAGGGGCTGCCGCTACTGCCGCGCGGTCCGGGAACATCCTATGACGCCGGGTGACGCAGGAGTCCCCGGGCGGAGTGGGGTCCAAGGGGCGAGGGAATAGGGCGGGGCTCCTGGCCATTCCCTTTGCAGCCATGAGCCATCGCGCCGCCGATTCAACGACATTGACCGCTGATCCCTCGGATACGCACGCCCAAACCGCCGATGGGGGCGGCGCGGGGAGGGGGGGGA
>DOJA01000164.1:0-1947 GCA_003511945.1 Phycisphaerales bacterium
TGGGGATGATCGTCGGCGCGGGCGTGCAGGCGGGGATCACTCTGCTGCTCACCCGGGGCGTCGCGTCGTGGTTCGGCGCGAGGGACGCGCCGGATTGGGCGCGGGGAGTCGAGCAGGCGGCGTGGTTCCGCCCGGCGCTCTGCGCCGGGCTGGCGCTGGCGGTGGGGGGGGTGTGCTTCGCGGTCCCGACGACGCGGCGGAGGCGGACCCGGGCGGTCCTGGTCCTGGGTACCGCTGGAGCGACGGCGGGCGCGCTGTGGTGGGCCTGGTCGATCCCCCCTGCGCTGTTTGACGCCGCCGATCGCGAGCGAGCGGGGCAGGTCCGGGCGGTGTACACGCTGATCCCGTGGTCGCCCGCGCAGCGCCCCAGCGACCGCGACGCGCGGCTGCTGCCCCCGGGCGCGTCGGTGGACCGGGCGCTGTCGAAGATCCTCTTTGCGCCCTTGCCCCCGTTCCCCGGGGGGACACTGAGCGGGGCGGCGAT
Source organism: Phycisphaerales bacterium (assembly GCA_003511945.1). GTDB lineage: Bacteria > Planctomycetota > Phycisphaerae > Phycisphaerales > UBA1924 > UBA11155. The sequence continues at coordinate 485 of DOJA01000164.1, forward strand.
CGAGTCGGTGAATTCGCGCGTCGACGGGCTCCCCCTCAGCGCCGAGCGTCGCGCGGATCTGGTGCGCACCATCGCGGCAGAGCGCCCGCCCGTCACCCGCGCGGGGCTGCAACAAGCGGTCGACGGCGTGCTGGACCGCTGGGGCCACCGGCACCTGCTGGGGACGGACTCGCTGGGGCAGGATGTGCTGAGCCAGATGATCCACGCCTGCCGACTGGCGGTGTCGATCGGGCTGGTCTCGACGGGGATCGCCACGCTGATCGGCGTGACCCTCGGGGCGCTGATGGGATACTTCGGGGGGGTGGTCGACCTGGTGCTGTACCGGGTGGTCGAGGTGTTCATGGCGGTGCCGCTGCTGTTCATCCTGATTGTTGCGTCGGCGGTGCTGCCCCGGAACACCTATGTGATGATGGCGATCATCGGCTGCTTCACCTGGACCGGGGCGGCCCGGTACACCCGCGCCGAGTTCCTCAAACTTCGGGGCCAGGACTTCGTTCAGGCCGCCCGCGCGGTCGGGCTCCCGCTGCGGTCGATCCTCTTCCGCCACATGCTGCCCAACGGCGTGACCCCGGTGCTGGTGGACGCCTCGTTCGCCATCGCGCTGGCGATCATCCTGGAGGCGACGCTCTCCTACCTGGGGCTGGGTCCGGCGGACCAGGCCTCGTGGGGGCGCCTGCTCGCGGACGCGACGAACGAGGCCGGCGACTTCGTGCCCTGGCTGGCGATCTTTCCCGGGCTGGCGATCTTCCTGGCGGCGTTGTCGTACAACATGATCGGCGAAGCGCTCCGCGACGCGATCGACCCCAAACTCCGCAAGGCCCGCGTGTGAGCCAAGCCCCCGCCCAACCAGCCGCGATGACCACCGCCGCACCTCTCCCCGCGCCCGAGGCGCCGCTGCTCCGCGTCGAGGACCTGGCGGTGTCGTTCGACTCCGGCTCCGGCCCCCGGGTGCAGGCGGTGGACGGCGTGCGCCTCTCTGTGTTCCCGCGCCAGACGCTGGCGGTGGTGGGCGAGTCGGGCTGCGGCAAGTCGGTGACGGCTCTGTCGGCCCTGCAGCTCATCCCGCGCCCGCCGGGGCGCTTCGACCGCGGGCGGATCATGTTCCGGCGCAAGGGCGGGCCGGAGACGGACCTGCTCGCGCTGAGCGAGCGCGAGATGCGCCGCGTCCGGGGCGGCGAGATCGCGATGATCTTCCAGGAGCCGATGACCTCGCTCAACCCGGTGTACACGATCGGGGACCAGATCATCGAGGCGATCATGCTCCACCAGAGCGTGCGCCCGTCGGAGGCGCGCGACATCGCGGCTTCGGCGCTGGCGGATGTTGGCATCGCCGACGCGTCCGGGCGGCTGCGGGCGTACCCGCACCAGTTCTCCGGCGGGATGCGCCAGCGGGTGATGATCGCGATGGCGCTGGCGTGCCGCCCGCGTCTCCTGCTGGCCGACGAGCCGACGACGGCGCTGGA
>DOJA01000164.1:1967-2095 GCA_003511945.1 Phycisphaerales bacterium
ATCCAGGCGCAGATCCTGGACCTGCTCCGCGAGCTCCAGCGCACGCGCGAGATGGGGATGATGCTCATCACCCACGCGCTGGGCGTGGTGGCGGAGAACGCGGATGTGGTGTGCGTGATGTACGCGGG
>DOJA01000164.1:2240-2582 GCA_003511945.1 Phycisphaerales bacterium
CGCCCGCGTGCTCGACCTGTTCGACCACCCGATGCACCCGTACACCCGCGGGCTGCTGAGGTGCATCCCGAGGATGGGGTCGCGCACGGCGCGACTGGTGACCGTCCGCGAGGTGGTGGACGACCCCGCGGAGTTCACCCGGCTGCCCCGGGCGCGGGAGGGCGTCCGCCCGTGGTGGCCCGAGCACGACGCGCCGGCGGACACGGTCTTCCGGGACGAACCGCCCAACAACTATGCGCTCATCGAAGCGTCCCCCGACCACTGGGTGGGTGTGTGGAACACGCGGGCGGTGGCCGGGGAGAGGCAGAGGGCGCCGGAGCTGGGCGTGAGGGCGGCGGTGGG
>DOJA01000129.1:0-1482 GCA_003511945.1 Phycisphaerales bacterium
GGGTGGGGGTCACGAGCAGTATCGAACTTCCGGCCCGGCACGCGGCCTACCATCGGCTGCTTCCGGAGTCAGGAATGAAGATCCCCGCGTCGTGCAGCGCCGAGTGCATCAAGCAACTCGTGGCCAATGTCGGCGCGTCGGGGCTGTGGGCGGGCGTCCCGCTGGTGGTCGCGGGGACCGCTGGCGCGGCGGCTCCTCTCGCGGTTGCCGCGGCCTGCGTGCTGACCTACCTCGGCCTTTCGCTCCGCGCCCAGCGGCGCGAAGTCCTTGACCAGAACAAGGCCAAGGCCGCCCTCGACCTCATCCGGCGGCGCACCGCGAAGACCCCGAAAGAGATCGAAGCGCTGTCGGACGACCTGAGGGGCCTCGGGATTGACCTCGCCCGCAACCATGACGAGGCGATCGCGGAACTCAGGTCGATCCGGGAGCGCCTCGAGGAACTCGACCGCCTCGCGCCCCTCGCGGGCAAGCCGGCCGAAGAGGTCCTCGCCCTCGTGCGCCGAGACAAGGGGTTGCTCGTCTCGATCGGCCGGTTCTGCGAAGACAACTTCACGCGCCTGGAAAAACTCGGCATCCGCGTCGAAGCGACGCTGGAAGAGTTGAAGGCGTCGTTCGCGGCGCTGCTCGCGGCGCTGCTCGCGGAACTGGGCGTCGTTCGCGAGGTGGTTGAGCGGACGGGGGAGAAGGTCGATTGGCTCGGCGGTCAGCTGGCGGAATTGCTGGCTCTCGTCAGGCGCGCGCAGGTCAGTGTCGAGGAGGCCAGGGCGCAGATCCGCGCAGAGGTCGAGCGAGAGTACGCCGACAAGTTCGCGCAAGAGCGCAGCGCCCGCGAGGCCGCCGAGCGGGCCGTTGCGGCGGTGATGGAAGTCAGGGCTGTCCCCGGCATCGAGCAGGCCCTGCGGGAGAAGGGCGGGCAGGCCATCGTCGAGGCATTGCTCGCGCAGGTTGCCGGCCCTCAGGAGGCGGTGATCGCAGCTCACCGAAAGATCGCCGAGTGGGCCTACCTCATCGGGAACATCGAGCAGGCGGAGCGCTCGCTGGCGATCATTCTCGCTGTCGAACCAAACGACCTGGACGCGATCAACCGTTCGGGGCATATCCATCAGCTCAAGGGGCGCCTTGACGACGCCGAGTGCTGCTACCGGCGTCGGCTCGAGTTGGCGCCCGCCGACGAGGGAGTAGCCGCCACTTCCTACGGCAACCTCGGGCTCGTGCTCCGGACCCGGGGCGATCTGGAGGGCGCGGAGGCGATGTTCCGCAAGTCGCTGGAGATCGAGGAGCGCCTCGGGCGTCCGGAGGGGATGGCGAGCGCCTACGGCAACCTCGGGCTCGTGCTCCGGACCCGGGGCGACCTGGACGGCGCGGAGGCGATGCACCGCAAGTCGCTGGAGATCAACGAGCGCCTCGGGCGTCCGGAGGGGATGGCGAGCGACTACGGCAACCTCGGGCTCGTGCTCCGGACCCGGGGCGACCTGGACGGCG
>DOJA01000129.1:1585-1780 GCA_003511945.1 Phycisphaerales bacterium
GGGCGTCCGGAGGGGATGGCGAACGACTACGGCAACCTCGGGGTCGTGCTCAAGACCCGGGGCGACCTGGACGGCGCGGAGGCGATGTTCCGCAAGTCGCTGGAGATCAACGAGCGCCTCGGGCGTCCGGAGGGGATGGCAAACCAGTACGGCAACCTCGGGGTCGTGCTCCAGACCCGGGGCGACCTGGACGGC
>DOJA01000129.1:1940-4598 GCA_003511945.1 Phycisphaerales bacterium
GGGCGTCCGGAGGGGATGGCGAAGCAGTACGGCAACCTCGGCGGTGTGTGCCGAGCACGCGGCGACACAGCGGGGGCGCGGGAGTGGTGGACCAGGGCACTCGAACTGTTCAGGCGCATCGGCATGACGCGAGAGGGCGGCCTCGTTCAGAAGTGGCTCGACGATTTGGACCGGGGCTGAGCCGATCGGGCGAGAGCGTGCCCCCTCAACCCCCGGTGGCTCCGTCCCTATGATCCCCTTGGACGGCCCGGCCCCCTGCCCGGCGCCGCCGCAGGAGCGAACGATCATGCCCGACCCGTTGGCGAGCCCCAGTGTGCTGAAGACGACCGAGCCCGAGCAGGCGGTGGCCGAGGTCCGCGAGGCGTACCACCGGCTCCGTCAGGAGGTCGCGAAGGTCGTCGTCGGGCAGGACGAGGTGGTGGAGCAGCTGCTGATGGCGATGTTCTGCCGCGGGCACGCGCTGGTGGTGGGCGTGCCGGGGCTGGCCAAGACATTGCTCATTTCGACGCTGGCGCGGTCGGTGTCGCTCTCGTTCTCCCGGGTGCAGTTCACGCCCGACCTGATGCCCAGCGACATCACCGGGACGGAGGTGATCGAGGAGGACAAGACCACCGGCGCCCGCGAACTGCGGTTCGTGAAGGGACCGATCTTCGCGAATGTGATCCTCGCCGACGAGATCAACCGCACGCCCCCCAAGACCCAGGCGGCGCTGCTGGAGGCGATGCAGGAGCACCAGGTGACCGTCGGCGGCATGCAGCACCGGCTGCCCGAGCCGTTCTTCGTGCTGGCGACGCAGAACCCCATCGAGCAGGAGGGGACCTACCCGCTCCCCGAGGCGCAGCTGGACCGGTTCATGTTCAACATCAAGATCTCGTACCCCAGCATGGACGAGGAGGTGGAGATCATCCGGCGGACGACGGGGGGCTCGGACACTCGACCGACGGCGGTGCTGACCGGGGCGGATGTGGCGCGGGTGCAGGAGCTGGTGCGCGAGGCGCCGGTGGCGGACCATGTCATCCGCTACGCGCTGCGCCTGGTGCGGGCGACGCGGATCCGTGAGGAGGGGCCCAAGCCCGGGATGGTGAGCGAGTACCTCGCGTGGGGCGCGGGGCCTCGGGCGAGCCAGTACCTGGTGCTGGCGGCCAAGGCGAAGGCGATCCTGCAGGGGTCGTTCCATGTGACGCCCGAGCACGTGCGCGCGGTGGCGCACCCGGTGCTCCGCCACCGGATCCTCACGAACTTCAACGCCGAGGCGGACGGCGTGACGACGGACAAGATCGTCGACGCGCTGCTGAAGGAGATCCCCGTGGAGGGGACGGGCGGGGCGGAGAAGCGCCAGATGGACACGGTGATGCGGTAGCGGAGTTCGCCCGCGAGGCGGGCGAGTCGATCGCCCGCAAAGCGGGCGGGTTGAGGAGGGGTAGAGCGGTGGGCGCGTGAATCGCCCGCCTCGGGAAGAGGGGCCTTGGGACGACAGCCATGGCGCGCTGCGCCTGAGGCGGCCCGCGGATCGCTCTGTCCGAGAACCCGGATCTGTGGCGAATAGCGGACGCACGGAACGCATAACCGTTGTGCGGACCTTGAGTTGCGCACACACTCCGACCGGAGAGATCGCAGGTCCCTCCGGAGGAGAGCAGTCCGATGAAGAGCAGCGTGGCGTTCGTGGCGGCGGCGGTGGGCGCGGTGTCCGGCTCGGCGCTGGGCGCGTCGGTGGCGGCCTCCGGGTTCGACCAGGTGGCGCGGATCAACGCGCTGGGCGGGAGCGTGTCGCAGATCGGCGGCGGGATGAACGGCAAGGTGCTGCTGACGGCCGCGGACTTCGTGCCGGGCGGGAGCACGGCGCTGAGCGGGGTGAGCGTGTCGCTGGCGGGGTGGCAGTTCGCTTCGAGCGCACTGCTTATGGACGCGGCGCCGACGCAGGTGGGCAACATCGCGGCGCTCGCTTTTGGCGCGCCCACGGACATCACCTTCACGGCCCCCGGCGCGGGCGGCCCGGACGCCACCGCGGGCGACGGCAGTCTGAGTCTCTCCGCATCGTCGCCGACCTCGCGCGATGTGCTGACGCTGAACTTCGGAGCCCAGAAGGCGGCGGCGGGCTCGGCGACGGACGCGATCATCTTCACCGACACGGACGGCGGCGGCTCGTTCAGTCTCGAAGTGCTGCTCAACGGGATGGTGGTCGACAGCGTCCCGGGCGCGGTCGGCGCGACGGGCGGCGCGTTCGCTTCAGCGCTGGGCGGGTACATCATCGACCTGCCGGACGGGCTGATGTTCGACGCGCTGCGGGTGACGGCGCTGTCGAGCTTTGTGGAGATCGACGCCGCCGCGGTGAGGGTCCGGATCATCCCGCTGCCCTCGGCGGCGGGTCTGGCGACGGCCGGCCTGCTGGCGCTGGCGGGCGCTCGGCGGCGGCGGGGGGCGTGAGGGGGGGATCGCCCGCTGAGACGGGCCGCGGACCGGACCCACAGAGGTCCTCGCGAGAGGGCGTTTCGCAGAGAGCCCGGCTTGCGGGCCGCTCATAATCTGGATATACCGATCCGTATTCCGGGATATCGCTGTCCCGGGTACGGAGGTGCGCGATGCGGAGCGGGTTCCGGGCGGCGGTGCGGCGGGCGATGGTCCGGTGGGTCGTCCGGGGGGTGGACCGGGGGGTCGTCC